>JBJMQN010000698.1:0-2885 GCA_045802665.1 Myxococcaceae bacterium
AGCTTCTGCGCCCTGCCGTGGTCCTTCGTCCAGATGCTCGCGGTCAGCCCGAGCTGTGACGCGTTCATGAGCTGCAGCGCCCGCTCGTCCGAGTCCACGCGGGTGATGGGAAGCAGCGGCCCGAACGACTCCGCGTTCATCACCTTCGCGTCCGCGGGCACGTCCTTCAGCAGCGTGGGCTCGAAGAAGCGGCCGCGGCCGTTCACCTGCGTGGGTTTGCCCCCGTAGACGATCTTCGCGCCGCGTGACGCCGCGTCCTGCACGAACGCCTCGAGCTCTTTGGGATGCCACGGCTGCGCGACAGGACCCATGTTCGTCTTGTCGTTCTCCGGATCGCCGAGCACGTACGCGCGCACCAGCGGCTCCACCGCGGAGACGAAGCGGTCGTAGAGCGATTTGTGCACGTACACGCGCTCCACCGCGCAGCAGCTCTGCCCCGCGTTGTACATGGCGCCGTCGACGACGTTCTCCACCGTCTTGTCGAAGTCGCAGTCCTCGGCGACGTACGCGGGATCGTTTCCGCCGAGCTCGAGGCCGATGTGAAGGAAACGGTCCTTCGCCGCGAGCTGCATGCGATGGCCACCGTGAACCGAGCCCGTGAAGAGCACCTGATCGATGCGCGGATCCGCGACGAGCTTCTCGGTGTGCTCGTAGTCCAGGAAGATCGCCTGCACGATGCCTTCGGGAGCGCCGGCCTCACGGAACGCCCTCGCGAAGTGCTCGGCGCAGAGCGGAGTCCGGGGCGCGTGCTTCACGATGACGGAGTTGCCCGCGAGCACCGCAGGCGCGATCGCGTTCACCGCCGTGAGCAGCGGGTAGTTCCACGCCGGGAGATCCAGCACGACGCCCAGCGGCTCCTTCACGATGCGCCTGTCGAAGTTCTCCTTGGGCAGCACGACATCCGCGAGCGACTCTTTGGCGATGCCCGCCATGTGGCGCAGCCGCCCCGCCATACCGCCCACTTCGCCCTTCGCCTGCGAGAGCGGCTTTCCCATCTGCCGCGTGATCTCGAGCGCGATCTCGTCGGTGCGCTTCTCCATCTGCTCGCACGCGCGGAGCACGAGCTTCACGCGGTCGTCCACGCTCATCGCCTTCAGCGCCTTCGCCGCCGAGCGCGCCTTCTTGAGCACCGATTCCAGCTCGCTCTCGGTGGTGTGCGGGACGGAGTAGGCGACGTCGCCCGTGAACGGATTGTCGACAGTGTGAGAGGCCATGGGGACGGAACATGCCACCGGCGCGGTTCATCCGCATGACCGGTGTTGGAAAGTGGGAAAGGAAGCGAGCGCTACTTCTTCGGCCCCGGCGGGTACTGCTGCGGCAGCTTGTTGATCACCTCGTCACTGGGCGTGCCCCCTTTGCAGCTCGGGTGGCCGAAGCCGCTGTTCGAGACGCCGTTCTTGATGTCGAGGATCATGTTGTCGGTGATGTTGAGCGCGACGCCGCCCGGCACAGCGTCCAGCTTGAGCGAATGCCGCAATTTCCAGGCGACGACGTGATCCGCGCAGGACGTGTCGCCGCTCACCCCGAGCCCGCCGACGATCTTCCCCGACGCGTCGTAGAGCGCGAGCCCGCCGCCGAAGACGATGATGCCGCCGATGGGCTTACCGACCATCGGGTCAGTCGGTTGCCCGAAATCGGCCGGGTTGCCGGCGAACGCGGCGTCGGGATTGGGCGGGCCCGCCGTCACGAGGCTGTAGAGGCTCTGACCCGGCTGTGCGGCGTAGTAGAGGTTCGCGGTCGAGAGCGCGAAGTTCGGTGCGCTGAGCGCGTTCGCGGTGTTCGCCTTCTCCGCGGCGATGAGCCGGCTGCCGGGCCACTGAGCGGACCTGTCCGGACCGCTGAACACCACGGCGCAGACGACGCCATCGCGGTTCACCACCGCGGCCCACTCCTGGTTTCCCATCCCGGTGTTCTTCGCCTTGCCTTCGGCGATCACCGCCTGCAGCGCGGCTTTCAGCTTTCCGTGATCCGGCAGCGCGGCGCAGTTCGGGTTCGGATTGGGGCTCGGGTTGGGAGCGGGAGGCTTCTGGGCGAGGGCAGCTCCGGCGAGGAGCAGCGCGGCGAGTGCGAGGGTGGGCTTGTTCATATGCCCCGGCAATCGACACCCCGGCCGTCTCTAAGGCAACGCGTTCTTGAGCCCGCCTTTCAGCTACTCAACCGATCTTCACGAAGGGATGACCGTGGGATGACGAGAGTGAGCAACGTTGGCGGGCATGTCAGTGGCCGTGCTCATCAATCGACGCGCTCGCCGAGGCTCACAGAAGCTGGCGCAGCTCGCCTCGCGCATCCTCCCGCGCGCTCGTGTAGCGCTCACCTCCTCCCTCGAAGAGTGCCGGGCGTGGCTCAAAGAGCTGCGCGCGGATCCGCCGCAACTGCTGCTCGCCGGCGGCGGTGACGGCACCACGGCCACCCTGCTCAACGAGCTCGCGGAAGGACAGATGCCGTTCCCGCTCATCGGCGTGCTGCCCATGGGGACCGGCAACGCGTGGGCGCATGTGACCGGCGCGCCGAAAGCGGAGAAGGCGCTGGAGCGGATCGCCGCGCTCAATGGGAAGCGGCCGCCGATGCGGACTTTCGGCCTCGTGCGTGTGAACGGAGGGACGCTCGCGCCCTTCGCAGGGACCGGCTTCGACGCGGATCTCGTCAATGACTACAAGGCGCAGCTGCAGCTCTATCCACCGGGCCCGCTGCGCGAGGCGCACACAGGACTGCGCGGATATCTGGGCGCGCTGTTCACCCGCACGATTCCGCGGCACGTCTTCGGCGCGGGCCCGGCTCACGTGAAGGTCACGAACCTGGGCGGCGCGGCGCTGACGCTGGATGCTCGCGGTAACGTCGTGAAGCTCGTGGGGGGCGAGACGGGCGCGGTGCTCTTCGAAGGGCTC
>JBJMQN010000699.1:0-3740 GCA_045802665.1 Myxococcaceae bacterium
ACATCCCCGCGTACACGCTGCAGCGGGACGAGAGCTCGTTCGACGTGAACGGGCTGCGCGCGGCTGACAAGGCGCGCCTCACGACGCTGGTGGGCAGCACGGTGGCGAAGGCGATCCTCGCGGATCGTTCGAAGTTCGGCCGCTTCGCCTCCATCGACGAGCTGAAGGCCCGCGTGCCCTCCGCTGCGTCGCTCCCGGCGGAGAAGCTCGCGGCGTTGGGCAACGCTGACTTCGGCAGCATGCAGGTCAGCATCAACGACGCGACGGTGGACGAGCTCGACGCGGCGGGGTTCACCGCGAAGTCCGCGCAGGCGATCGTGGACTTCCGGAACAAGAACGGCGACTTCGATTCGATCGATCAGCTCGCGCAGATCCCGGGCATCACCAGCTACCAGCTGGGGCTCGCGAAGAAGTACATCACCGCGACCGACGTGGAGGCGTTCTTCAACAGCCGTCCGTTCAGCGCGGCGCAGGGCG
This sequence comes from Myxococcaceae bacterium, assembly GCA_045802665.1. Classification (GTDB taxonomy): domain Bacteria; phylum Myxococcota; class Myxococcia; order Myxococcales; family Myxococcaceae; genus JBJMQN01. The sequence continues at coordinate 478 of JBJMQN010000699.1, forward strand.
GCACCGGCTACGGCGCGGACTCGTCGGTGCGCACGACGACGGCGATGGGCGCGGACGGAAAGATCGCCACGCAGGCGGCCTCGGTGACGGTCGCGGCGACGGACCTGTTCAACCGGGCGAAGGCCGGCAACACCATCTCGGTGGCGATGTACGGCACCAGCAACAGCGCGCCGGAGATGAAGGCGCTGGTCGACGCGGCGAAGCGCGGCGCGGCGGTGCGGGTGGTGCTGAACGACGACTTCACCGAGCCCACCGTCGCGATGCTGAAGACCTTGAAGGCTCAGGGGCTCGACGTGGATGTCCGCGTGCAGTCCGCGCGCACGATGCACGAGAAGTTCGGCGTGATGGGCGACGACGTGTTCGCCGGCTCGGCCAACTTCTCCGAATCGTCCTCGACGAAGCACAGCGAGAACCGGATCTCGGTGAAGAATCAGCCGGAGATCGCCGCGGGATTCCAGGCGCAGTTCGACCTGCTCTGGAGCCGCAGCAAGGTCGTTTGATCGTCAGCTGGTGATGTGGGCCGGTTCTTCCAATCCCCTACCTCTGTGCTAGGGAGCAAAGCCCTATGAAAACCTCGACGCTCGTTCGCGCTTCACTGCTCTGCGCCGCGCTCGCCCTCGTGGCGTGCGGCAATAACAACAACAACAACAACGACGCAGGCACCGGCGGCGGCACTGGCGGCAGCACCGGTGGTGGCGGCGGCGGCGGAACGGGTGGGGGCACGGGCGGTGGGACGGGCGGCGGAACCGGTGGTGGCACGGGTGGCGGCACCGGCGGTGGCGCGGGCGGCGGCGGCGGCGCGAGCTTCACCGCGTGCTCGTTCAGCAACCCGAGCACCTGCGCGGCCGGCACGAGCTGCATGGCCTACGTGACCGACCCGGCTGATCCGCAGAACACCAGCGGCATCGGCTGCATCCCGGGCGCGTGCGACGTCTTCACCCAGGACTGCGCCTCTGACGGCGGCGCCGCTCAGGAGTGCGCGTACGTTCAGAACGGCAACGTCCCCGAGCGCGCCTGCGTCCCCGCCGGCACCAAGGGCGAAGCCGAGGCCTGCACCGGCAACGAGTGCAGCGCGGGCCTGCTCTGCGTGCGCGTCAACGGCGCGGCGGGAACGTGCAAGAAGACCTGCCGCGGCAACAGCGATTGCACCTCCGGAAGCAGCTGCAACCTGCCGGTCGGCTTCACCAACAGCGTCGAGGTCGTGACGGTGTGCGGCCCGGTCTGCGACTTGCTCACCCAGAACTGCTCGTCGTCCACCGACGGCTGCTACCTCGGTCCGACCGGCACGCTCTGCGTCCCCGCTGGCACCAAGACCACGGGCCAGGCCTGCACCAACGGCAACGACTGCGTGAAGGGCGACATCTGCCTCACCGTGACCCCGGGAGATGGCGGCACGGCGAGCCAACAGTGCGTGCAGTTCTGCCAGTTCCCGTCTGGTACGCCGGCGTGCAGCGGCGGCACCCAGTGCGCGCAGCTTCGCGCCAGCCAGAGCTCGCCTCCGGTCGCGGACGGTGGCGTGGGCGGCTGCATCGGCGGCTAAGGCACGCTCGGGCGTGTCTCACTCGAGGGGCGGGGCCCAGAGCGCCCTGCCCCTTTTGTTTTGGGGCGAGCGAGCCGTCCGTGTTCAGCTACGAGAACGGTTTCCGCTGGGGGTCTTTCATGGAGCTCGTTGGATTCGGCGAGAGCGAGGGAGCGGATCTGCTCCAGAAGCTCCCGCTGTTCTCGAAGCTGACGTTCGAAGAGACGCAGCGGCTGGCGCAGATCGCGACGTTCCACGAGGTGAAGCCCGGCGCCGTGGTGATCGAGCAGAACGCGCTCGGCGACGGGCTGTACATCGTCGTCAAGGGCGAGGTCTCGGTGTCGCGCGACCGGGATCACGACGGGCAGCATTCGGCGAACGAGGTGCTGGGCAAGCTGGGGCCCGGTGAGCTCTTCGGCGAGATGTCGCTGGTGGATGATCTGCTGACGTCCGCGCGGGTGACGGCGGACACGGCGACGAGGCTCTTGAAGCTCCCGCGCCGCGAGTTCGAAGGGCTGATGTCCGCGGACGACCGGCTGGCGCTGAAGGTCTATCGATCCTTCTGCCGCACGCTTTCGGACCGGCTCCGGAAGTCGAATCTACAAGTCACCGACAAGCTGCTTCACGTCACGCTGCGGTAAGGGGGAAGACGACGATGGAGCTCGCGACCTTCAATCAGTTTCTCGCCGCTGCGGTGAAGAACGGCGCCTCGGACATTCACTTCAAGGTGGGCTCCGCGCCCGCGCTGCGGATCAACGGACAGCTGCTGCCGGTGAAAGTGCCGGCGCTGCATCCGGAGGACACCACCCGCATCGCGCAGCACATCCTCACGCAGGCGCGGCACAAGGGGCCGCTCGACGACGTGCGTGAGCACGACGCGTCGTATGCGCTGGAGGGCGTGGGCCGCTTCCGCGCGAGCATCTTCCGGAACAAGGGAAACCTGGGCGCGATCATGCGGGCGATTCCGTTCAGCGTCCCCGACTTCCAGAAGCTCGGCCTGCCGCCGGTGCTCCAGAAGATCGCGCAGGAAGAGCGCGGGCTCGTGCTGGTGACCGGTGTGACCGGCTCGGGCAAGAGCTCCACGCTGGCGGCGATCGTCAGCTACATCAACCAGCACTACCGCAAGCACATCCTCACGATCGAGGACCCGATCGAGTTCCTCCACGAGGACAAGCTCGGCCGCATCACTCAGCGCGAGATTGGCCCGGACACGCCGTCGTTCGCCTCCGCGCTGAGGGCCGCGCTGCGACAGGATCCGGACGTGATTCTGGTGGGCGAGATGCGGGATGCGGAGACGATTGAGATCGCGATCAAGGCCGCGGAGACGGGGCACCTCGTGCTCTCCACCGTTCACACCACGGACTGCGTCCGCACGATTGGCCGCATCCTCGGATCGTTCCCGCCGGAGGCGCAGCATGGCGTGCGGCTGCGGCTCGCGGACAACCTGAAGGCGACGGTCTCGCAGCGGCTGCTGCCGCACGCGTCAGGCAAGGGCCGGGTGCTGGCGGCGGAGATCATGACGTCCACGCTCTCGGTGCGTGAGTTCATCCGGGACGAGGCGCGGCCCTCCGAGAGCATGGACTACCTCGAGCCGCCCCAAGAGCGGCGCGGGCGAACGCAACGTCATCACGATTGAAGACCCGGTGGAAATTCAGATCGACGGCATCACGCAGATGCCGGTAAATGAAGATCAAGGCAACAGCTTCGCCGCGCTGTTGCGCAGCGTGCTGCGACAGGATCCGGA
>JBJMQN010000700.1:0-8923 GCA_045802665.1 Myxococcaceae bacterium
CAAGAAGTGCGGCGGGTTGTGACGCGTTTCACTATTCGCCGGTGCCACCTGCCGCAACTGGATCCTCGCTCAGTGTGTCTCCCACTCTTCGTACGGGAAGTCCGCGCAGCCCTTCTTGCCGGCGTGCACGTAGTCGTCCTTCGTGAAGCCACGGCCCCAGCTGCCGAGCATGTAGAAGACGCCACATTTGTCCTTCTGCGTGGGCAGCCGAGCGTCGTTGTCCACGAGCTCCACGATCGCCTGCGGCGTCTCGACGCCTGACTCCATCCGGATCCCACCCGAGCTCTTCGTGTCCAGCGCGAGGAAGGACTGCGAGGGCGCCCAGCTCTTCCATTCGGGAAGCTCAGCGCCGCCCTTGCCCGGGTTGCCGCTGCGAGCGAGCTCCGCCCAGTAGCCCATCATCGCGGCCGAGAGCTCCTCGCGGCTCTGCTTCGTCTCCTCGGGGAAGATGATGTTGAGGCGTCCGAGATCGAAGTGGCCGAACACGAACGGCAGCTCGAGGCCATGCGCCGCGCCGAGCATTCCGCTGAGATCGCTTCCGAACTTCGTCGGCTCGCCGCGCCAGTCGAAGCGGTAGAGGTAGACGTTCGGGTAGCCGGACTTCGTCATCGCAGCGGCGGGTGAGTCCTCGCCGGCGAGCTTCCACGCGCGCGACATGACCTCCGCGGTGGCCTGATAGTTCTGCTCGTCCACGTAGCGCGGGAAGACCCAGAAGCGCTTCCAGATCCGCTTCGGATCCAGGAACAGGAACAGCTTCATCTCGTCGCGGTTGGTGCCGATGATCGTGGGCACCTGGTTCCAGCCATCCGCCCGAGCGAGCGAGTCCAGCCAGTTTCCCGACGGCAGCACCGTGCCGTCCGCGAAGACGAGCGGCGAGCGCAGCATCCCGAACCCGTGCGTGCGGACGTGAGCCTTGAGCAGCTCGGCCGGCGTCTTCGAGCGGAGGTACTTCTGGACGTCCTCGTCGCTCATCGAGCCGATCGTCTTCTGCGCCTCCTCGCGGGTCTTCGCTTTGCCGTCGGTGACGAACAGCCGCGCGAGGAGCTCATTCGAGCTGTTGTCGTTGCCGCCCTGATCGTTCCAGTTCTCGGCCTCTTCGTTCGTGTACGACCAGAGCCCGCCGCTCTCGACGATCGCCCTGTGGAAGAGCCCCTTCGCCGGCTTCGCGAGGAGCAGTGAGTAGACGTTCAGCCCTCCCGCGGACTCCCCGAAGATGGTGACGTTGCCGGGATCGCCGCCGAACGACGCCGCGTTGTCGTGCACCCAGTGGAGCGCGGCGATGAGATCCAGCGTGCCGAAGTTTCCGGACTGGCCGGAGGGATCCGAGTCGGATGATCGGAGGCTCTTGTGGCGGAACCAGCCCAGAGGCCCGAGCCGGTACTGCGTGGAGATCACGATCACCTTCTGCGACGTGGCCAGGTTTCCCCCGTCGTAGATCGCCGTGGTCCCGAGGCTGTTGCCGCCGCCGTGGATGAAGAACATCACCGGCAGCTTCTCTTTCGTGGGATCGATCTTCGGCGTCCAGACGTTGAGCGTGAGGCAATCCTCGTCGCCGGTTATCTCGCCCGGCTTCGGATCGTCTCCGGAGAGCGCGGACGCGTACTGCGGACAGGCCTTGCCGAAGCGCTTCGCCTCGAAGGTTCCGACGAAGGGGAGGGCGGGCTGCGGCGCTCTCCAGCGGAGCTCTCCGACGGGCGGCGCGGCGTAGGGGATGCCGAGCCATGCGTACGAGCCGTAACGACCCTCGCCGCCGAGGACTTCGCCCTGCGCGGTCTTGCGCAGCGTCTGTGGTGCGGTCTGGTCCAGGTGCCAGCGCTTGTCGGAGGTGGTGCGGCAGGCGGAGAGCGCGAGGAGAAGGACGAGGGCGAAGCGGGTGCTCATGGGAAGCGCCGTGTAGCCGATCCGATGGGCCGCCGAAAAGCCCTCGCTGACCGGCGGTCATTTTCGGGCGACGACCTCCGCGACGACGACGCGTTCCCCCTCCGCATCCGGGGGACCGATCGCCGCGGTCAGGCGCCGGTGGTTCTCCTCGAGGCTGCGCACGAGCCCGGAGATCTTCTGCTGCACCTGTCCCGGCATGTCCTCGGTGTAGTGGAGGTACCAGCGCAGCTCGTCGAGCTCCTCGTAGAACGCGTTGACCGCTTTCTGTTCGTTCGGTTCGAGCAGGGCGAGCTCGGTGAAGGTGATGGTGAAGAACCACGTGCGGGTGGTCTCCATCATCGGCGTGCGGTCGCGCAGTCGTGAGAACAGCGACACCATCTCGTCCGTGCGGGCCCGAAGCCGCGTCAGCACGTTGTTCGCATCGATCGCGAGCAGGTGTCGCACGCGCTGAGCGGGCCCGAGATCTTTCGTTCGTTTCCGTGCTGCCATTGCGGACGAGCCTACACCCCGACGAACGAGTGCTGGGCGGTCGCGATCGGCGTCGATATATCCGCGCGTCTATGAACTTCCGTCACCTCGGCAGCAGCGGCCTGATGGTCAGCGAGATCTCCTACGGCAACTGGATCACCCACGGTTCGCAGGTCGAGGAGCAGCAGGCGCACGCGTGCGTGAAGGCCGCGCTGGAGGAGGGCATCACGACGTTCGACACGGCGGACGTGTACGCGTCGACGAAGGCGGAAGAAGTCCTCGGCCGCGCGCTGAAGGGACAGAGACGGCAGGGGCTGGAGATCTTCACCAAGGTGTTCTGGCCCACGGGGCCGGGGAAGAACGATCGCGGCCTGTCGCGGAAGCACATTCTGGAGTCGATCGATGGATCGCTTCAGCGGCTGCAGACGGACTACGTGGACCTGTACCAGGCGCATCGGTACGACGTGGAGACGCCGCTGGAAGAGACGATGCTCGCGTTCGCGGACATCGTGCGGCAGGGCAAGGCGCTCTACATCGGAGTGTCCGAGTGGACCGCCGAGCAGATTCGCGATGCGGCGAAGCTGGCGAAGGAGCTTCGCGTGCCGTTCGTCTCGAACCAGCCCCAGTACTCGATGCTGTGGCGGGTGATCGAGGCGAAGGTCGTGCCCACGTGTCAGGAGCTGGGGATCGGGCAGATCGTGTGGTCACCGATCGCGCAGGGCGTGCTGACCGGAAAGTACAAGCCGGGCCAGCCGCCGCCGAAGGGATCGCGCGCCACGGATGATCGAGGAGCCTCGTTCATGCAGCGCCTGCTCACGGACGACGTGCTCACGCGAGTCCAGAACCTCGCGCCGATCGCACAGGAGCTCGGACTCACGATGGCCCAGCTCGCCGTGGCCTGGGTGCTCCAGCATCCGAACGTGAGCTCCGCGATCATTGGGGCGACGAAGCCCGAGCAGGTGAAGGACAACGTGAAGGCGTCCGGAGTGAAGCTGAGCCCGGACGTGATGAAGCGGATCGACGGAGTGCTCGGGGACATCGTGGAGAGGGATCCGAAGATGACCTTCAGCCCGAAGGCGCGGCCGTAAACGCACAACAGGACTGCGCGCCTCTCCGGTCAGAGTAGGCTCCGACCGTGCCGCTCTCGCTTCGCGATCCCGAGAACGAGATCCCCACGGGCCAGCGCGTCCGCGTCTTCAGTCTCACGTGGCTGAGCTACGCGACCTACTACCTCGCTCGGAAAAACTTCTCGGTCGTGAAGGCGCGCCTCCAGCTCGAGCAGGGGCTGACCGAAAAGAACCTCGGCGACATCGACACCGGCTACCTCGCCGCCTACGCGCTCGGCCAATTCCTCGCGGGTGCCGCGGGAGATCGCATCGGCGCGCGACGCCTCATCGGCTTCGGGATGATCTCCGTCGGCGTCGCGTCCATCCTCTTCGGCGCCGGCTCCTCGGCGTGGATCTTCGGCATCGCCTTCGCCTTCAACGGCCTCGTCCAGGCGACCGGCTGGCCCGGCAACGTCAAAGCCATGGCGGGCTTCTTCCGCAAGAGCGAACGCGGAACGGTGATGGGCATCTGGACGACGAACTACCAGGTAGGTGGACTCGTCGCGACGGCGCTCGCCACGTTCATCCTCACGCACGCAGGCTGGCGCGCGACGTTCTTCATCCCGTCGGTGCTGGTCGCGATCGTGGGCGCCGCGATCCTGTTCTTTCTCCCCGAGCCCCGGCTCTCCACCGGCGCGGAGAAAGCGGCCGCGAAGAGCACGCTGCGCACGCGCGATCTGCTCCGGATGCCCGCGTTCTGGAGCATCGGTGGCGCGTACTTCTGCCTGAAGCTCATCCGCTACAGCATCCTGTTCTGGCTGCCGTTCTACCTGACGAAGGCGCTGCACTACTCCGAGGAGAAGTCCGGCTACCTCTCCATCTCCTTCGAGGTCGGCGGCATCATTGGCGCCGTCGTGATCGGCATCGTCAGCGACCGCTACTTCCCCAATCGCCGTCGCAGCATCTCGTCCACGTTCGTGTTCGCGCTCGCCGGGGCGCTGCTGCTCTACACGGTGCTCGCGCCGCTGGGACCTTTCGCGAACTTCGTCGGCATGGCGCTCATTGGCTTCTGCCTGTTCGGGCCGGACGCGCTCATCTCGGGTGCCGCGGCGCAGGATCTCGGTGGACCCGCTGCTGCAGCGACGGTCGCCGGCGCGATCAACGGCATGGGCTCCATCGGCGCCGTCCTGCAGGGCAGGGTGACCTCCACGATCTCAACCGCGTACGGCTGGAACGCGCTGTATTACGTGTTCGTCGCGCTCGCGTTGATCGCCGCCGTCGCGCTCCGCCTCGGCAAACCCGCCCCCTCCGCTGAGTAGGTGTTCTCACCCCTGGCGCGGACGCCAATGCGAATTTGCCCCGCAGGCGTAGGGAGACGTCAGCTAGCGTGCGCCGCTTCCTCGCTGTCCGACTGGAGAGCCTCATGTCGCCCCTCCGAAGTGCATCGCTGTTTGTCGTTGCGATCGCCGCGCTCACGCTCACCGGCTGCCTCTCGCCGTACATGAAGCACGCAGCGAACACGCCTGATCCGAAGCCGTCCAACGCGCTCGTCGCGGGCTTCAACATCCGCTTCGACTCGCAGGGCCAGAAGTCGCTCCTCGACGCCGCGGCGGACGTGGCGCAGAACTCGATGCTCGCGGACTTCGGCAAGCAGGCCACGCCGATGCTCGCGACCGTGCTGTCTGACAACGGCTTCACCGCGGCGTACGACGGTCCGCGCGCTGGCAAGCTCGATGCGATTCAGCTCCAGAGCAACTCGAGCGTCGCGGCGCTCACCGGCACCTGGCGGCACCCGGACAGCTCGCACTGGACGCCGGACACGGTGGACGCGCTCTTCACCAAGCCGGCGGACGTGATCGGCAAGATCAAGGTCGACGGACAGAAGGAGTACTTCGCGTTCACCGAGGTCGTGATTCGCGACAAGGGCATGTTCTTCAAGGAGCCCTACGTGGTCGTTCGCACGACCATCTATGACCAGGACGCCAAGAAGGTCCTCGATCTCCAGGGCATCGGCGAAGGCGAGTCGCGCTTCTTCGTGGCGGATCGCTCGCCGAAGAATCTGGAGACGGCGCTTCAGCGCGGGTTCGAGTCGATCAAGACGGTGCCGGCGACCGAGCTCTAGATCGAGCGATCATCAGAGCCTCGCCGAGCTGGGTAATTCCCCTCGGCCGAGGCTCAAAGTCTCAGACGCCGGGAGGGATTTCTCTCGCCCGGCGCGAAGAAGAGCGAACCCGACAACCTGAAAGGTTTCCGCGCCGATAACGTGCGCGTGACCGGGGTCTGAACACTCCGGGTCGGTTTCTCCAACTTCGCGCCAGGTGAACCATGCGGAACCCCAAAGCCCTCATCGTCGCGCTGGTCCTCCTCGCCACGAGCGCAGGAGCGGCGACCGAAGCTGTCGCGACGTTCAACTCGATCGGCCTCGCGTGGAGCGGAAGTGGGGGATCGGCGAGCACCGTCTGCAACGTGCGGTACCGCCCGCTGGGATCGTCGACCTGGAAGACCGGCTATCCGCTGTGGTTCGACGCGCGGAACGCGGGCAGTGGAAGTCCCGCCGCTCGGCCCGCGAATGAGTACCGCGGCAGCATCGTGAACCTCACGCCCGGCACGACCTACGAGATCGAGCTGAGCCTGCAGGGCACCGCGACCCTCACCACGCTGCAGGCGACCACGTGGAGCGAGAACTTCCCGGTCGGTACCACGCACACGGTGACGGACGCGTCGCAGACGCTCAACATCAGCACCTCCGGCACCGCCACCGCGTACGAGCTCTACACGCCCGCCGCCGGGCAGAGCGCGACGATCGATGTCGCGAACGGCTCCGACTTCGATGTCTTCGTGGATGCGTCGTACGTGATCATCCGCGGCCTGACGCTGAAGGGCGCGGGGCGGAACGCGATTGAGCTCGGGCCGAACGCGCACGACGTCGTCATCGAGGGCAACGACATCAGCGGCTTCGGGAAGATCTCGACGTCCGATGGCCAGACCACGCTGTGGGGCGCGGAGAGCAACGCGGCGGTGTACTGCAACAACCACGCGACGGTGACGCGGATCATCGTGCAGCGGAACCGGATCCATAACCCGCGCAGCGACAGCAACAACTGGGAGGAGCCGAGGCCCTCACGCGGCGGCGATCCGCATCCTCTGGGGCCGCAGGCGGTGACGTTCGAGTCGTGCGGCGGCAACCACGTGTTCCGCTACAACGACATCTACTCGGACGCGGCGCACTACTTCCAGGACGGCATCGGCGGCGGTGACAACTTCAGCTACGAGGGCTTCCCGCGGAACGACTCGGACATCTACGGGAACAACATCTCGCAGTGCTGGGACGATGGCATCGAGGCGGAAGGCGGCGATCGCAACGTCCGCATCTGGGGAAATCACATCGATCAGACGTACGTGAAGGTCGCGACGGCGGCGTCGTCGATCGGGCCCATCTACATCTGGCGGAACGTGGCGGGCATCAGCCGGCGTTCGGACGCGACGGATGTGACGACGGTGGACAGCGAAGACCGCGGACCGTTCTTGAAGACGGGCAGCAACGACGCCGCGTATCAGGGCGGGCGGATCTACGTGTTCCACAACACGACGCTGCAGCCGGTGGTGGCGCCGTACATGCTGACGCTCGGGGTTGGCTACGGGCTCGAGGATTCAGGCGGGCCGATGACGGCGGTGTACTCGCGCAACAACATCCTCCAGAACCACAAGACGAACTGGGGGAGCCTCGACGACAACAACAACAGCCCGACGAACTCGTTCGATCATGATCTCTACAACGGCGCGGTGAATCCGCCGTCGCAGGAGCCGAACGGACTCAAGGGAACGCCGACGTACGACCCGGCGAACCCCTCTGGAGTCTGGGCGCTCGCGTCGACGAGCAAAGGCTTCGACGTGGGCGTCGTGCTGCCGAACTTCAACGACGGGTACAACGGCGCGGGTCCGGACATCGGCGCGTATGAGTCAGGAGCGGCGCCGCTCGAGTTCGGGGTGGATGCGTACAAGAACGTCCAACCGAATGACGCCGGGACGACTGGGACCGGAGGCGGGGCGGGAGGAGGCTCAGGCGGTGGCGCAGGCGGTGGCGGGGGCAGCGACGACGCAGGCGTGGGCGGCGGAGCGGGAGGAGGGGGCGGGACCGCGGCGGGTGGCGGAGCAGGCGGAGGCGGCGGCGACGTCGCGTCGTGTCCGCCGGCGGCGGCTGCTGGAGGGTGCGGGTGCACCTCGGGCGGAGCGGGATCCGCGCTGATGTTCGCGGCGATGCTCTTCTTCGTCGCGGCGATTCGATCGCGGCGCGCGCGAGCGACGACTCGGTAGACCTGGCGTCGGCGCGCCGCATTGCGACCGAGCAGTCACGCTCTCCGGCGCGTCAGACTCGACGTGCTTATCCGTACGTTCGATCACACCGCGGGGTGGAGCAGCCTGGTAGCTCGTCGGGCTCATAACCCGAAGGTCGCAGGTTCAAATCCTGCCCCCGCAACTTCAACGGAGACGCCGAGTTGGCCCCCGAAAGCCAAGTCGGCGTCTTTGTTTCGGGCCACCAGCAGTGCGCATGGGCGCGATCGGGCTGCGATGAAGATCGAGGACTACGTTGCTTCGGGCTATTTCGTTTCTCGCTGGACCGGCACCCGAGATTGCACCGGCGTGGAGCTCCGGCGGGTAACGCTCGCGGGGGACCATTCCCAACGGAGCTTCTTCCCGGACGCGTGGGCTCTCTCTTGGTGCGCCGAGACTCGTGAGAACCGGATCGCAAAGGCTGCGCTCTTCGGAATTGCCGACCACCAACTCGACGGCGTCATGAGCTGGGCTGATGCGGATTTCGGTAAGGAGTTTGGTGCCTGGAGCGTGTTCTTTACGCTGAAGGCAGCCAAGGACGCAGCGCGACTCGTGCTGCCGAACGCGCCAGATCTGGACGTCTGGGGCGTGGGCCTTCACCCGACGTTGGTTCATTCGTACTGTGAAGCGTCGAAGCCACCTCCGTCTCCGCCAGGGTACGCACCGGAAGGCGCAAGCGGCGCTCACATCGCTGCGTGCGTTCGCTCGTCGCCGCTCGCCGACGGAGGCGAAGTTCTCGGGCACGAGATCCTGATTGACGACGCAGGCTCATGCTTCAACAGCCCGCAGTCGCGGCACCTCGACGAACAGGCGGTCTTCCGCGCCGTAGGCGTCGTCCCCAACAGTTACGGCCTCATCGACTCGTTCAGTGACGCGCTCGCCTGCTGCCGCGAACTGGACGCTCATGCTGGTGAAACGCAGCACGCGATCAGGGGTTGGATGCCTTGGCTCATCGTTCGGTATTCTGGATGAGAAGGGAGGCCGTCATCCGCGTTCAGATTGCGCTCGGCTCGGAGGAAGCGATCCGCAAAGAGCTTCGGGTCATGCGCTCCAGCGCGGTGCGTTCACTCCTCTCTCGCATCCCCGGCGTCGAGACCCGCTCGGGCACGTTGCTCCGTCCGCGCTGATCTTCCTCATGCACGGCGCCCCGGCCTTCGGTACCTTCCCGCGCGCCGATGACTCCGCCGCGTCCTCCC
>JBJMQN010000701.1:0-2682 GCA_045802665.1 Myxococcaceae bacterium
AGCAGCGGAAGCTCGCCGGTGAGCTCGTGCACTACGCGACGGGAACTGTGTGGGGCGCGCTCTTCGGCGCCGCGCTGGCACACCGGAAGTCGCGGCTCGGCCGCGCGGCGATCTTCGCCACCCTGCTCTGGCTGTTTCAGGACGAGCTTGTAGTTCCGCTGCTCGGGCTCGCAAACCGCCCTCGAGACTTCCCACTCACCACGCACGCGAAGGCGCTCCTCGCGCACCTCGTGTATGGAGAGAGCGTCGCGGGCTTCGTCGCGCTGTTCGGCTAGACCAGAATCAGCCGCGGGCCCTGCAGCGTCTTCCTCAGCGCGGCGATGGCGGCCTCGGAAGCGGCTTCGGCCTCGGTGACGCGCCGGATGCAGAGCTCCTGCGTGCCGGTGGCCTCCTTCACCGCCTTCTTCAGATCGCCGAGCACCGTCAGCGCGGCCTGCAGCATCTGATCGCCTTCCGGAGACTTCTTCGGCTCCTGCCCGGCTTTCGCGGCGACGTGCTTGCCGAACCGCGCGATCGCGTCTTCGGACTTCTTCGGATCGAACTTCTCCAGCATCGGAAGGATCCGAGCCTTCGGGACCTGAATCAGCCGCAGCGGCGCGATGGACGCCATCTTCGGATGCGGCACATCCAGCTCGTCGGAGGGGAACACGCCCAAAAGCCCGCCCTCGTCAGCCGGCGTGGTGAACGGCACCACGTCCACGAAGAGCAGCATCGGATCCGCGCCCTGCTTCACCGCCTCCACCTCGTCGCCTTCGATCGGCGGGAAGCTGTCCGGCGCGCCGATGTGAAGCAGCGGCAGGATGATGTCGCCCCAGAACTCCTCGGGCGCGCTGCCAGTGCCGGCCGTCGTCGCGAAGAGGTGCGTGATGAGCTCAATCGCGCGAGGCGCGCGCTGCGCCTGATCGATGAGCGGCTTGCCCGGCTCGAGCCGCTCCAGCGCCTGCACGATCTGCCCCTGAAGCTGTTGTTTGAGCTCGTTCGGAATTTCCCGAGCCCGCCCGAGCGCGTCCTTCACCTCGCGCGAGAGCTTGTCCGGCGTGCTCTCCAGCGCCTCCTTCGTCTTCGTCTTGTCGACGACGATGAACTGGAGGAACCCCGGATCGAACAGCCGCATGTACAGATCCGGCGTGAGCCGCTGCTGCGCCGCCGGCCCGCCCTGCACCGAGAACTTGTGCTGCGCGAGCGTGTTCCGGATGTCCTTCGAGATGTCCTCCAACCGCGAGAGGTTTCCCGACGTCAGCCCATCCGCCACGCTGCCGAACGGCGAGAGCATGATCAGCGCCTCGGGGAAGCCCAGCGTCGCGCCCTCCATCGCGTCTCGATTGGGGAACCAGAACGCGCCGTGCTCCTTGTTGAGCCGCGCGGCGAAGTAGCCCGAGAGCCCCAGCGCGATGACGAGGTGATCCTGCCGGTTCATCTGAAACTGGCCACCGAGCAGCTTGATGACGGTCTTCTCGATCTCCGCCCAGGTTCCGGCGATCAGATCGACGTCTTTCCCCTCGACGGCGCGCGCCGCGGACTGCACCTGCATCATCGCTTCCTGGATCTGCGGCGGAATCGGCTGACTCATGGGAAGCCGCATAGCACGGCGAAAAGCCCGTTGTCGTAGCGGGAAAATAGGCATCATCCGCCGCCGGTCAGCTTCGGAGCGTGACGTGCGCCGTTGGTCCATCCCGCTGTTCACCATCCTGCTGGCGACGCTCTCTGGCTGCGTCATCACGCGCTTTCCGCAGGACGTCGCGACGCACTACGCGCACGAGAACGTCCGGAAGCTGGAGACCGAGAACACCCAGATCTACTACTCGGAAGGCTCAGGCGTGACGGCGCGCCGGGTGGCAGGACGGCTCGAGCAGTGCGTGAAGATCCTCCGCCGCCTCCCCCAATCCGGCACCGAGCGCGACAAGTTCCAGATCTTCCTCACGCCCAGCAACTTCAACAACGCGTACGTGCAGCCGCAGCTCGCGGGCCTGCCCCAGCAGATGGTGCTCCCGCAGCAAATGAGCATCGAGCTCTTCAACTTCTTCAACCTCGGCGAGAACGAGATCGGCGACGTCTCCTGTCACGAGTCCGTGCACTACGTGCAGATGCAGGAGGTGAACGGCTTCTGGAACGTCGTGAACGCCATCTTCGGTGACATCCTCCAGCCGAACGTGCTGCTGGACTCGTGGTTTCTCGAGGGGCTTGCGACCTACTACGAGGGAAAGCTGGATCGAAAATCGGGCAGACCGCACAGCCCGATCTGGCGCGGCATGTACGAGTCCGCGATCGCCGAGACCGCGATCAACGCCGGCGACCTGAGCGTCGAGAACCGCAAGGCGCTGCCCGTGGGCGGCAACTACCTCGTCGGGCAGCACTTCATCGAATACCTCGCGGTGAAGTACGGCGAGGACAAGCTCTGGGAGCTCGTGAATGACCAGGGCCACTCCATCTTCTCGCCGCTCTGGGTCACGCTTCGCTTCAAGGCGGTGTACGGCAAGAGCATCGGCGCGGAGATGGACGAGTACGCCGAACACCTGCGCGCTGTCGTGAAGCCGCGCCTCCGAACTGATGCGCAGAAAGTGCTGCTGCCGGACGTCGGCTACTTCGGTCGCGTCGCGGTCGCGCGCGATGGCAGCTACGCGGTGTGGAACGGGAGCTGGGACGAGGTCACGCGCATCACCGTCTACGAACGCGACGGCCGCG
>JBJMQN010000702.1:0-5808 GCA_045802665.1 Myxococcaceae bacterium
AAGCCATGCAAAACGGACGCATTTTAGGTGCAAAACTTACGACACCTCTGCTGGCGCTGGATCTTCTTGTTGGTCCGCTTCGAATGGACCGACCGGCGGTCCGCCGTGCCCCGCTGAGCCCCCGTGCAGCGGGTGCGCGTCGAGCCAGACGAGGTCTGAGGCACTCGTCACCCGTCTGAAGGGCGATCACGGCGGACCCGACACTTGGTGACTCCCCCCTAGCTTGCGGTGATGCTCGCGCGATCGATGTTTCGCCGAGCGACCCCTCAGACCCTGATCAACGCCGCTGCGGGCGTCGTGTTCTTCATCGCCGCGTTGAATCTGGTCGTGGGCGTTCTCGGGCTAGTGCTGCCGAATGCCTCGCTGCGCTCGTTTGCGCCGCTCGGGATCGGAATGGGCGTGCTGTTCGGTGTGCTTGCCGTCTTCACCCTGAAGCGATCTCGTGGGGCGCTCGTCGCGGCGATCGTGATCCACGCGCTCGACGGTGCGCTGAGCATGGTGGATGGCATGCCCAACGGCGGCATCGGAGCGCTCGTGCTCCGCGTGTTTCTGATCGTCGCGATGGCCCGCGGGCTGAAGGCGATGACGGAGCTCAGGAACGCTCGACCTGCGTAGGAAAAGACCGTTCGCCGACCTCAACTCGCGGAAGCGCGAACCGGTGCAACTTCCATATTGGAAGTCGCGGAGCGATCAACCAGGGCCGTGGAAGCTCACGTCTGTCCGCGCGAGGCGGTGCAACTTCAATGGTTGAAGTTAGTGCCAGGGCGCGGACCGCGTGAGCCCGCGCGATGGAAGTCGCGGCGAGACGGTGCAACTTCAATGGTTGAAGTTAGTGCCAGGACGCGGACCGCGCGAGCCCGCGCGCAGGAAGTCGCGGCGAGACGGTGCAACTTCAGTGGTTGAAGTTGGTGCCAGGGCGCGGACCGCGGTCAGCCCGCGCGATGGAAGTCGCGGCGAGACGGTGCAACTTCAATGGTTGAAGTTAGTGCCAGGACGCGGACCGCGTGAGCCCGCGCAACTTCCATGCGGGATCAGGTGGAAGTCAGAGCTGAGCCCCGACTTCCCCTCCCGCTACTCCACGCAGCTGTACTCGACCTTCGCGGTCCCGTTCGGCGCGACATTGACGGTCTTCGTCTTGCCCTTCACGCGAACGTCTTCCACGACGCAGTCGAACCGCACGGAGATCTTCCCGGGGTTCACCTTCACTCCCGAGATGGGTGCGTTGCCGACCTTCTTCCCGTTCACGTAAACGGTCGCGGGGAGATCCGCGCTCAAGGTCAGGGTGCCGGCGTTCGCCTGGAGCGGCACCGGGCCCTTCTTCTCCGTCGGCTTCTTCGGGCCGCCGAGGTCAGCGAGCTCGTCGCCCGAATCCTGCTCGGGGTTCGGCTTCTTCTCCTCCACGACCGGCGGCTTCTTCTCTTCCACCTTGTTCGTCACCGCGGCGTCGTTGTGCACTTCCGCGGAGGCGAGCAGCGTCGTGCCTGCATCCTTCGGCTTGTCGGTCATCGCGACCATGCCGATCCCGGTCCCCGCGTCCTGAACCTTCTCCGGAACGACCGCCGCGACCTGCGCAGTTCCCGCGTCGTGAACCTCGGGCTTCGCCACCGCGAGCGTCGTGCCCGCATCTTCCTTCGCGGGCAATCCCGTCAGCACCGCCGGGTTGCTCCCAGTCCCGGTGTCGTTCGTCTTCGTCGTGCCATCCGAACCAGAACCGGTCCCGGTCCCGGTCTTGTTCGCGTCGTTCCCGGTGTTCGCCACTGCGACCACGGTGCCCGTCTGAGTCTGAACCGGCGTCTTCGTCGTGGCGACGGTGTTCGTCCCGGTCGTCGTCGTCACGGCAGGCGGAGCGACCACCATGAAGTACGCCGCAGCAGCCGCGGCACCAACCACGAGCCCGAGCAGCGCCGCGGGGAGCGGACTTCGCTTCTGCGGCTCACCGGACTTCTGCTTCTGGAGCTTCGTCAGCTCATCATTCAGCCGCTTGACCGTCTCGGCATGCTTCGCCTCGAGCGCCTTGAGCGACTCGGCGTACCTGTTCTCCGCGGCCTTGAGCGACTCCGAATGCTTGCTCTCCGCACCCCTGAGCGCATCGCCGTGGCGGGCTTCGGCGGCGTCTCGGTCGGCGGCCGCTCGACGCGGCTCTTCCGTCTGTTTCGCTCGAGAGTCGGCCATGCGCTCTTCCACTGCAGCGCGCGGCGGAGGCGGAGGCGTCACCGCTTCAATGGGCGGAGGCGGAGGAGCCGAGTGCAGCTCCGGCGCGGAGAGATCTCCGAACCCCGGGATCTTCGGCGGGACGGAAGCGTCGGACGACGAACGCGAGAACGGAAACGGGAGCGGACGATCGCCGCCCTTGCTCGCCGTCGAATCCGCGCTGAGGTCGGGAGAGGGGCCGGGCCCGCCGGGGAGCGGAATCGCGTCGTTCGAGCTCGTGCGCTTCTGGAACTTCATCACCGGAATCGGCGGGACCGCGGGAGCGATGCTCGGAGGTGCCGGCAGGTCCGGTGCCGCCGCGCCCTTCGGCGAAGGCAGATCGTCATCCGCCGGCGCGGGCCGCGAGGACGGACCGGGGAGCGGGACCACCATCCCCATCGCGCCATTCGAGCCGTTCGACCCGTGGGACGCATGCGATGACTTCACCGGATGCCCGGGCGTCACGTCCGCGTCGTGCGACGACTTGCGCACGGGGATCCGATACGCGGCGTACAGCGCATCGAGCCGGCTCCGAGTGGGCTCGCTGTTCGTGTCCACCGCGAGCGTCATCCCCGTCGCCTTGCGCGCCCTCGCGTCGTCGTCATCGACCACTCGCGTGACGCGGCCTCTGAGCGGCAGCGGCTCCGTGGCCGATGGCAGGTAGAGATCGATGTCGACCTCCGACCCCAACGGCAGGAACTTGTCGGAGCGGATGAACAATCCTCCCGACGCCAGCTCCGGCAAGAACTGGGTTTCCAACTTCTCTGCGTTCGCGACCCGAATGGTGATTTTTGGCACGGCGGTGCGCGAAATCTTCCATACGCAACCGTGAGCAACAAGTTTTGCGCCCGTTCGGGAATCCCGCCCGACCCGATTTACCGGCCTCGGCGCTGCTACAGCATGCAGCCAGACACAACAGGCCCTGTGCTCCGTCCGCCTGAAACGGGCTGGGATGCGCCCCTGAAAGGGCCTGATCAGCAGTGATCACTCGCCTGTGATCAACTTTCTAAGTCCCTGTGATCACAAATGGATCTGCTGATCCGAGCCCGATTTACCGGCCCCGGAGCGGAGTGAATGTCAGACCAGGCGAGTAGCTTCCGCCGATCGTGACCAACCCCACTACATGGAGGCAAGTGTTCGACATGGTTCGACTCAAGGCGAAGCTGCTCAAGGGCGGAGTGCTGGAGATCGGCGGGCTGGAGCAGCTCATCGACAGCAAGTTGGCTGAGTTCAAGAAGGCGCTCGGGATGAAGGCGCCGGCTGCTGTGAAGCCGGTGGAGTACGTGCGGCCTGCTCCGAAGAAGACCGCGAAGAAGGTCGTTGCGGCCGCGAAGAGCGCGAAAGCGAAGCCGGCTGCCGCGACGGACGACGCGTTCGGCGTGGTGATGGCGGCGCTGGCGAAGCACCCGGCGAAGGCGCACCTGATTCGCGCCGGTTCGCAGCCGGACCAGCTCCTGCGTTCGCTGATTCCGCTCTACCTCGCGCAGGAGTCAGGCGTTGAGGTGACGTCGGGCACCATCACTGCGTTCTGGAAGAAGCACGGCGTGAAGTTCGCCGCGCCGAATGCCGCGAAGGCGCTCAGGGAACACGTGGGCTACGCGCGAGCGACGAAGGCCGGCCGGCAGATCACGCCGAACGGCATCAAGTACGTCGAAGCCGCGCTGCAGAAGAAAGCGGCGTAGTTCGGCGGCGGAGCCACTCCTTGCTCAGGGCGTCGGTGGGAATCGACGCTCGAGGGAGGAGTGCGTCCGGAGGATGAGCGATCGGGGAGGCCCGGCCTACCTGCGCGATCGAGCGGCGGCGATCGCCTTCCTCGCGACCACCGTGAAGACGAGCTCCTGCGAGGGACCGGTCGTGCTCTGGCTGTCCTGAACGACGGTCCAGGCGGAGCGATCCGCGCAGTGCTGGCTCTGGAAGAAGAACGTGAAGTTCGCGGAGCGGGGATCGGACGAGTACGGGTTCAAGCGGGCGCCTTGCGGAGGTCTTTGAGGTGCTGCTGCCACAGGCATGTTGCTGCAGGTGGATCCGGCGTCCAGTTTTTGGCAAGTGAGCGGGAATGATTGCTCTCGGGCTTCTGCTGCTCGCCGCTGCTCCGGATGCAGGCTCCGGCATTGGGCTGAAGGTCCGGGCGGCGGATGCGGGCGTGTCGATCTCTGGCGTCACCAGGCTCCCGGTCGCGAACGGGGGGGTGGATGGCGGAGTCTCCGGCGGCGTGAAGCTCCCGGTCTGCGCGGACAGCGCGGCCTGTCAGAAGGCCTGCGCGAAGAAGCAGCCGGACGCATGCACTCAGCTCGGCGACTTTCTGATTCGCGAGCCCGCTCGGCGGGAAGATGCGCTGGCTGCGTACTCGGCCGCGTGCGATCTCGGCGCGCCGCGCGGCTGTTCGAAGCTGGGATTCCGGTTGATCGAAAACTCGCACGCGAAGGCGGATGTGGACCGCGCCGTGAAGCTGTGGACCGGGGCTTGCGAGAAGAATGATGCGCTCGGGTGTTCGAACCTCGCGTCGTTCTACATGGACGGCGAGGGCGTCCCGGAGGACTTCGCGAAAGCCTTCAGCCTCGCCTCCCGAGCGTGCGACGGCGGCGACAACTTCGCCTGTGGCCTCGTCGGAACCATGTGGCTCTCCGGAAAGGGCGCGCCGTCGAAGGATCTCAAACAGGCGGCGTCGTTCTACGACCGTGGCTGCAAGCTGGGCTCGCCAAGCGCGTGCACCGGCTACGGCTATCTGCTGCGTTTCGGCGCCGGCATCGACAAGGACATCGCCCGAGCGACGGAGCTATTCACGAAATCCTGCGAGCAGAACGACGCGATGGGCTGCATCAACCTCGCTCAGCAGTACGAGGCGGGGGAGGGCGTCGCGAAGGACGCGGTGAAGTCGAAGGAGCTGAAGGCGAAGGCATGCGGGCTCGGCGCGGGCGAGGCGTGTGAGTAGGACGGAGCTCGCGAGGCGGGTTGAGCGTGACCGGGCGGCGCGTCGCTGCGCGCTCGGTGCGGACGAGCGTGTGAGTAGGACGGAGCTCGCGGGTCCCGGGGGCTGAGCGGTCGCGCGCGAGGCGAGCACTTTCGCTACTGCTTCTCCGGCGCTCTCAGTCCGTAGAGGATGAGCGTGATGAGCCCGTCCGGGATCTCCAACGGGTTTCCCACGTCCTCTCCGTTCAGCAGCCCGACCATGATCCGCTCCATCGCGCCCACCACGGCGAGCGCGCTCACGGACGGATGAATCGGCCGCAGGATTCCGTGCTTGTGGGCCTTCTTCGTAACGTCGATCGCTGACTTCGCGATCGCATCGGAGAGCTCGACAACCCTGGCGCGCGCGCCAACCGGGGCACCTCGCGACTCCTGGAGGTAGAGCCGCACCACGTCCATGTGGCCGAGGATCGTCGCCGCCAGGCCCTCGCCGAGCACGCGATATGCCGCGAACATCGCCTCCGCCGTGGTCACCGTCTCCAGCGCCCGCCCGCAGGCGTCCAGTCCCGCGAGGACGTCATCGCTGACAGGCTTGAGCAGCGCCTCGATGAGGGCCTCCTTGTCCGCGAAGTACCGGTAGAAGCTGCCCTTGGCGACGTCCGCCGCCTGCGTGATGTCGTCGATCGAGGTCTCGTTCAGGCCCTTCTCGAG
>JBJMQN010000703.1:0-5607 GCA_045802665.1 Myxococcaceae bacterium
CCCCTGCCCGTCCCAGAAGATCCTCGCTCGGCCCAGCGGGAGCGCGCTCTGCAGCGTCGCCGTCACTTCACTCCCCACCGGCACTTCCGTTGGTACTCCAACGATCGTCGCCTGCGCGCCGCTCCACGCCTGATCCTTCGCGCTCGTCTTCGCCATCCACATCGCGGATGAGACCATCGCGCGCGCCAGCTGCGGCACGACGAACTCGGTGGTCACGTTGAAGCTGTCGCCCCAGCGGTCGTACATCGGGTACGGCGCGTCGTTGACGCCGTCGCTCGGGAAGGTGAGCGCGCCGAGCTCGCTGCCATAGGGCCCGAGGTACATGAAGCCCTGCTGGACGTTGCCCTGCGGAATGCCGGATGGCGGGAGCACTCGCCAGTCGCTCTGGGCCCACTGGTGCACTATCTCGCGCGGCTGCTTCCAGCCGAGGCCGGTCACGTAGCTCACGTTCACCGGATTGCTTCCGCTCTCGTAGTTCAGGTTGCTGATGAGCGCGTCCATCAGCTCCTGCCGCGCGTCGAGCTGATAGGCCACGGCGATGTCGAACGCCTGATCGCTGGAGAAGTACCAACCGGCGACGCGGAACGCCTTGCTCTCCAGCGGAAAGCTCGTGCCGTACGAGCTCGCCGTGGCGCGCGTCAGCTGATCGTTGCCCGCTGCCTTCACCTCGGACTGGCACTTCGCAAGGCGCGTGGCCTCCAGCGCGGACTCCGCCACCCGGCCGGACTTCGCGCCGAACGCGTAATCGCGGATCGCGTTTCCGTACGCGTCGAACAACCGCCACCAGCCCCACTGCTTGATCGAGTCAGAGCTCGGGTCCGGGAGCCACTCGACGATCTTGTCGTGGTACTGGCTGTCGCCCGTCGCGAGGTAGAGCTCGGTCGCTGCCCACACGAGCTCGTCGTCGTGGCGGAACGTGTTCCCGTAGTGCGTGATCTTCTGGTACGCGCCGTCCTTGCCGTACTTCGCGATCGCGGCGGTGAGGAAGCCCCAGCCCTTCTTCGCCTTGTCGAGATACGCCGCCGCTTCCGTCGGGAACTGCGCCTTGAATCCCGGAGACGACGCGATCTGCGCGAGCGCCGCCGTCGCCGCCGCGCTCACCGACGTGGTCTTCGGCCACACGAGCTGACCGTCGCCATCCTCGGGCACGACGTTTCCTTCGTACGCGCGCACTCGCGGATAGACGAGGAAGTAGAAGCCACCGTCGTCGTCCTGCATCCGGGTGAGGAAGTCCGCCTCCCACTTCGCGAGCTGCAGGATGTCGCTCTTGCCGTCCCCGCTCTCGGGCAGCCCGAGGTTGTCGAGCGCGAGCACGCCCGGGAAGTTGTCCGCCGCGAACACCAGCGTGTGCACCAGCGCCGCGCTGTTGTTGGTGTACTTGCTGTAGTCGCCCGCGTCGTGGTGACCGCCGTGCACGTCGATGAGCCCCTGCCGCACGAACGGATACAGCATCGAGCCGAGATCCTTGAGCTGCGGAACGCCGGCCGCCTGATTCGCCGCGTAGTCGCCGTTTTCGCCCGCGATGAGCTGCCACGTCGGAGAAGACGCGGTGGGAACCTGAGCCGGCGCGACGTGATCCGCCCTCGACACGAAGCGCGTGAACGGCAGCTTCTTCTCCGCGCCGCACCGCTGGTGAAGCATCCCGAGCGCATACGTCCTCGCGAACGCACCCGGCACGCCGTCATCGATCGAGAACGGATACGACGCGCCCATGCCCGGCACTTTCAGCCGGTAGTCGCCCGGAGTCTGAAACGCGCTGAAGTCCGCCTCGACCACGTGCTGATACGGCGTGGGAGAGATGTTGAACCCGCTCTCGAGCCGAGGCGACAGCGTGCCGGTGAAGACCTCCGCGCCCGTTCGCGCATCGATGATCGAGAACGCACCCGTCGGCGCGTCGAGCTCACCGAGAGAGCCGAGGTAGTAGCCCACCTGCGCGCGCTTGGTGCTGGCGGTGGCGTAGCCCACCTGGTTCACGTGAATCGCCGTGGAGAGCCGGAGCGGATCCGCTTTGGCGACGAACTGCGTCGTCGATGCCCACAGCGCGCCGGAGGGATTTTTCACCTCGAGCTGCGCACCGTCCGCGATCGGCGAGCTCAGCACGAGGTAGAGCGAGTTCTCGATCCGAAGATCGCGCATCACCAGCGGCGCGTAGCGAACGCGGCGTCGAAAGCCGACCGACTGCACCGAGACGCTCTGTCCATCCGCGAGCACCGTCACATCCGAAGGCTGCGGCGCGGACGACTTGAGCTGACCGGTCGTCTCGTCCACGAAGTCCCACGCATCGACGCGAGCGGGATCCGGCGACTTCGAAGTGATCAACACGAGCTCCAGAACTTTCTGCGAGACGACGCGCAGCTCGTGCTCGCCCACGTTCGGCGTGTGGAGGCCCGCTTCAATCCCGGTATCGATCGTGACCGGCGTGAACGAGCCGCCATCAGGGAGCACTTCGCCTGCGTCCGCTGCGGGGTTCTGCTCGGTCGTCGTTCCGGAGTCAGTGACGAGGTCGGACGTCTTTCCGACGCAACCGAACGTGAGCAGCAGCGCAGCGATGCAGAGACGCCGAATCATGGTGTGACCTCGTCGGGGGGCGCCGGGGACGTGGGGTTCACCCGGCGACGATGCGAGGCAATTATCGGCAATGAACGACATGGGTTGCGGAGTCCCAGCGGGTGAGAAGTCGCGCTCTCGCCGAGCGAGAAGTTCTCCGGTGTCCTCGGCGCAAAGCCCTGAATTGCCTCAGCGAGCTGTGGTTGCCACACTCAATTTTCCGTGATGCCCAGAAGGTTTCTGATCACCGTATTTCTCGCGTCCACCTGCGCGATCGCGGGAGAGGCCACGCAGAAATTGCTGACGACGCTCTCGCATCGAACCGATGGTGCGGAAGTCCTGGAGCTCGAGGTTGGCTCCGACGATCCGGAGCGGCGCTTCGTCACGCCCGAAGAGCGCGCGGTGCTGGAGAAGAACCGCAAGGAAGTCGTCCGCGCTGAGCTGGAGAAGCTGAAGACGAAGTGCGACCTCGGTGCGGCGATGGTGCTCGGTGAGCTCGGCGAAAAATCGGCGCTGCCGCAACTGGAGCGCTGCTTCCTCGACGACACGTACACCTACGGCTGGGAGACCGACGAGCCCAATCCGCTGGATGCGATGCAGCACCCGCATCACTACGCGTTCGAAGAAGGGATCTCCGCCGTCACGGGGAAGAAGCTCGAGGAGGTGATCTCGCTCGACGACAAGGCGACGCAGAAGCTGCTTGCGCGGAAGGACGACGCGGCGAGGTACGTGCTGTACCGGCTCAATCCCAAAGCGCTGACGGCCAAAGTCGCGGCCGAGTTCAAGCGCGCGGCGCCGGGCAGCTCTCACCGTTTCACATTGGCGCTACAGCTCAGCTACCTCGTCAGCCGGCTTCCGCGCGCGGAGATGACGAACCTGCTCGGGCCTGCCGATGTGGAAGAGGCAGCGCGTTTTCTGTACCGGGTTCAGAACGTCCACGAGGAGCAGGTGAACTTCGTGATCGAGTTCGACGAGGCCGGCCTCGTTCGCAGAGCCGCGGTGGAACGGCCGGAGTAATCTCACTCCCATGCGCGAGCTGCTCGTCCTGGGTCTCTTGTCGTTCGTCTTCTCCGGCTGCTCGTGCGGAGACCCGTGCGATCCCAACACCGACATCGCGCACTGCGACGGCAACACCGTCGTCTCGTGTCCTCCGCCGGGCGTGGATGCGATCGTCGGCACGAATCGCTGGAGCCGAACCGACTGCGGGGCACACCAGAGCTGCATCGGTTTGAGCACTGAAGCGTTCTGCGCACTGTCCACGACGCCCGACCCGAGCTGCGACGGCGGCGTCGAGGCGGCCTGCGAGAACGATCACACGCAGCTTGATTGTCGCTCCGGGTTCGCGACCTACCGCCTGGACTGTCTGAGCTGCACGAACGGCGATGCGGGGGTGAACTGCGCCGGTGGTCCTTCCAAACCCTGCACCAGCAACGCAGGCTGCGCACCCAGCCTCGAGTGCGACTCTGACGGCTTCTGCACCGGCAAATCCGACGGCGGGTGAAACTCGAACGGGCGCCATGCCCGCGAGCCTCGGGCAGGACACGGTCCTGTACTCGGCGACAGGGGGCGACTGAGAGCCGTCGCAACGTCCGCCTGCGCACTTTCGGGCCGCCAATCACTGGCAGCGCGGGTTGTCGTCATGACGGGTGACCCCCACCTTCGCCCCCAGTGCGAGGGGAAGCGGGGATGCGGCGCAGCGGTGTCGTCGGCGCAATGGTCGCCGTGCTGCTCCTCGTCTCGGCGCCTGCGTTGGGACAGAGCGGAGATGTGTACCAGCCCGGGTTTCATCAAGCCCTGCGGTGGTCCGAGACCACGCCTGCCGTCACGACCTATCGGCTTCGGATTCCGATCAGTCGAAGCGGGCACCGCGTTCGCGTCGCATTCCGGGCTGGTGATGGCTCGCTGACGATCTCGTCCGCGAACATCGCGAAGGCGGGAGCGAACGGTGCGCTGGCCTCCACGCCGCAGACGCTGTCCTTCAGCGGCGGCACAGGGTTCACCGCGGCGGCTCGGCAGCGCGTGGTGAGCGATCCGCTGCCATTCGACGTCTCCAAAGGCGACGAGCTGTTCGTCTCGTTCGAGGCGGATGGCGCGCTCTCCACGTCCTCGATCCTCGCGCTGCCGGGAAGCCGGAGCTGGCCGGGCCACCACGCCGCTGACCTCGCTGCTCCGAACGGATCGGATTGGTATCGAGCGATCGGCGTCGCAACCATCGACGTCGAGGGTCCGCAGGAGCGCGCGTTCGTCGCGATCGGCGACAGCATCACCGAGGGCTACGTCTCAGGAGATGTCTGGGACTATCAGGCGCGGCACGACGACTACCGGAACGCGTGGCCTTTCGTCGCGTCGGTGGCCGGCCTGACCTTCGCGAATGCGGGCGTGTCCGGACAGGGTGTCGACGGCGCGCTGGTGAACGCCGACGACGAGATCTTCGTCCTCGAAGGGATCACGGACTGCGTGCTGCTCATTGGCACGAACGATCTCGCATCGAACACGACGACGCAGCTGACGGCGGCGCTCGCGTCGCTGGAGTCGCGGCTGTCGCCGTTCTGCAAGGTGTGGGGCGGGACGCTGCTGCCGAAGGAGAAGACGTCGGCGGGAGATCTACAGACCGTGATCACGCGCCGGCATGAAGTGAATGCCTGGATCCGATCGCATCCGTGGTCTGGCGGCGTCCTCGAGCTCGAACCGGTGCTCGCGAACGGATCGAACATCGATCAATTCGGTCCCGGCCTCGGCGAGGACGGCATTCATCCTTCGGTGAGCGGGCAGAAGAAGCTTGGCGACTTCGTGGCGGCGACGTTCAGGACGACCACGACGACTTCTCCGCCGGACGCGGGAGTTGAACCGCAAGATGCCGGGACGGAACAGGTCACGGTTCCGGATGCCTCGACGCCAACGCCGCCATCCACCACGAATTCCAACGATCCGCCGACCACGAAGTCATCCGGTGTCACGCCTGATGCGTCACCTCAACCGGCGTCCTGCGCGACGGTCTCGCAATTGAGCCCGGTGCTCGCGGCGCTGCTCGTCGCACTGGCTCGGCGTCGGCGTTCACAG
>JBJMQN010000704.1:0-5418 GCA_045802665.1 Myxococcaceae bacterium
AGGTTCGGCCGCGAAGGACTTACGCACCTGACGGCCGACGAACGACAGCGCGGTGGCGAGCCCGCGGAAGGGCATTCGAATCCATCGGTGGGTTGCAGAGCGCGCATCCAGCTCGTCGCGAAACGCCTCGACGAGGACGTCCGCCGGGACCGCCTTCAGCGCCGCGCGCGAGCTGAGCTGCCGGAGCTCGTAGCGGATCCGCGCCGCGAGCCTCGCCGGGTCGGACGCGCCGTCGTTCGCCGCATCGCGCAGGACCGACAGCTCGGTGCGAGCGTCAGCCAGCGCCGCGGAGAGAGCGCGCGCCTTCAACTTCGCCACGTTCGTCTCGTCCGAAAGCAGCTTCGCGAGGCTCACTTCTCCATCCAGCGGCTCGGTCCGCAGCAGCTCGCGACCCTCTTCCACCAGCGGCTGGTGCGGCGCAAAGAAACGGGCGATCGGCGCGTAGCCCACGTCCTTGCTGAGCTTGTCGAGGTGCCCCTTCGCGACCTCGAGCTTCGTCGCCTCGTTGTAGAGCACCGCCCACGGACGGCCGTGCCCGATCGCGTCCTTCAGAAAATCCACGAGCGCGGCGTTCTGGTACGTCTGCTTCGACACGACGAAGAGCACGAGATCCACCGTGACGAGCAGCGCCTCCGCGTTCACCCGGTTGCCGCGATACAGGCTGTCGAAGTCCGGCGTGTCGAGCACGAGCAGCGCCCTCGGCATCGACGGCGAGCTCACGAGAAACAATCTCCCCGACGGTCCCGGCTGATCCACCGGCGCGGCCTCACCGGTCGGAACAGCAATCACCTCGTAGCGCTGAGACAGATACGCGCGCAGGCGTTCGTCGTTGAGCGACTCGTGACACGCGGCGAGACACTGCTTGGTGAGCCCGCCTTCAGCCCGCGCCGGCGAGACCTGCGCACCCGCGAGCGCGTTGAACAGCGAGGATTTGCCCACGTTGTTCGGCCCCGCGATTCCGACGACCAGCGCAGGCGCGTCTTCGTTGCCCAACCGAAGTCGCGGAAGCAGATCGCGCTGAACGCGTTCGCGAAGTTTGCGGAGCGCTTCCCGAGAGGGCTCATCGCGAAGCAGCGCGGACAACTCCCCGCGAGACAAGGTCTCGTCGAGCGACGTCAACGCCTGTCGAATCTCCGCGAGCGACATCCGCCCCGGAGATTGCAGCGCGCCGCCCGAGAGTGCACGAGAGATTCAGAGAGAATCGTTCGTGCTGAGCTTACGGAACCGTCTGCTTCCAGGCGCCGATCAGGTGCTCCGCAATTTCGTTCACGCCGACGTTCTTCGTCACCTGCGCGAACACGATGGGCCCCTCACCGCGCATCTTCTTCGCGTCGCGGTCCATGACTTCGAGGCTCGCTCCCACCATGGGCGCGAGGTCCGTCTTGTTGATCACGAGCAGGTCCGACTGGGTGATCCCCGGCCCGCCCTTCCGCGGCACCTTGTCTCCGCCGGCGACGTCGATCACGTACACGGTGTAATCCACGAGCTCTCGGCTGTACTGCGCGGCGAGGTTGTCGCCTCCGCTCTCGACGAGCAGCAGCTCCGGCTTCACGGTCTTCATCAGCTCTTCCAGCGCGAGCAGGTTCGGCGTGATGTCCTCGCGAATCGCGGCGTGGGGACAGCCGCCGGTCTCCACCGCTCGGATGCGATTGAGCGGGAGCGCTTCGTTGCGCATCAGGAACTCGGCGTCCTCTTTGGTGAAGATGTCGTTGGTGACGACGCCGAGGGAGTAGCGATCGCGAAGCGCCCTGCACAGAGCGAGCACCAGCGCGGTCTTTCCGCTCCCGACCGGGCCGCCGATTCCGATCGTGAACGACCGCTTCGAGTAGTCGCGGTTGAGCGGCTTGTCGCGTTCGTGGAAAAGCCCGGCGTGGATCCACTGCTCGTGGGTGTGATCGTGGTCATGCCCGTCGTGATCGTGGCCCATGGTCTCTCCTCAGGATTGAAACAGCCGCGAGTACAGCCGGTCCTGCGCGGTCTGAAAGATGTCGAGCAGCGGCGCTGCATTCACCGCGTCGTTCGCGTGTAACTCGCGCGTCTCGCGGAGAACTTCATCGAGAAGCGGATGCAACTCCGCGAGCAACCGCTGCGCCCGGAGCGGCCCGGTAATCCCGAGTCGTACGGAGGCCGAGAGCGCGTTGCGCACAGCGCCGAAGACAAAGAGCTGCCGCACGTCCTCGAGCGGAAAACCCTTGAGTGCTGCGCCAAACGAGACGGCGAGGTGTTGATGCGGCAGCCGATCCCGAAGCCCGCTCTCGCCGAACATCGCGTCCGCGGCGAGGAGAAACGCAGCGCCCTGCGAACGGCTCGCGCGGTTCGCGACGTGGTTCGCGAGGAAGACCTCAGCCGCGCGGTCCGCTTCGATCGGATCCGCACAATGCGCGTCGTTCAAAAACGGCAGCACAGACAGCGCGACGTTCCAGCACAGCTCGCGAAGCCGCAGCACCAGCGCCTCTTCCGTGCGCAGCGCGCCCAGCTGCCTCAACGCCTCGAACCCGCCCGAGTGGGCGAACGCTCCCGCCGGGAACGCCGAATCCGAGAGCTGAAGCAGGCGCGAGTCCATGATCAGAACAGGAAGTACCGCTGCGCGAGCGGCAGGCTCTTCGCCGGTGCGCACGTGAGCAAGAAGCCATCGGCGCGCACCTCGTACGTCTCGGGATCCACTTCGATCCGCGGCAGCGCGTCGTTGAGCTTCATGTCGCGCTTGGACAATCCGCGGCAGCGCTTCACGGCGACGAGCTGTTTGTGCAGGTGGTACCGCTCGCCCACTCCCGCCGAGAGCGCCGCCTGCGAAACGAACGCGAGGCTGGTCTTCGCCGCCGCCTTCCCCATCGCGCCGAACATGGGCCGCATCAGCACCGGCTCGGGCGTGGGAATCGACGCGTTCGCATCTCCCATCTGCGCCCAGGCGATGAAGCCGCCCTTCAGCACGAGCTCGGGTTTCACGCCGAAGAATGCCGGCCGCCAGAGCACGAGGTCCGCGAGCTTCCCCACCTCCACCGAGCCGATGTGGTCCGACACGCCGTGCGCGATCGCGGGGTTGATCGTGTACTTCGCGATGTAGCGGCGGATGCGCAGGTTGTCCGAGCCGCTGGAATCGCTGCCGCGCTGCTCCTTCATCTTGTGCGCGGTCTGCCAGGTGCGCGTGATGACCTCGCCGACGCGGCCCATCGCCTGGCTGTCGCTGGACATCATGCTGATCGCGCCGAGGTCGTGAAGGATGTCCTCCGCCGCGATCGTCTCGCCTCGAATCCGGCTCTCCGCGAACGCGACGTCCTCGGGCAGCGAAGGATCGAGGTGGTGACACACCATGAGCATGTCGAGGTGCTCATCCAGCGTGTTCACCGTGAACGGCCGCGTCGGATTGGTGGAGCTCGGCAGTACGTGCGGCACCGAGCAGACCTTCAGGATGTCCGGCGCGTGTCCGCCGCCCGCTCCCTCCGAATGGTAGGTGTGAATCGTCCGGCCTTTGAACGCCGCGATCGAATCGTCCACGAAGCCTGACTCGTTCAGCGTGTCGGTGTGGATGGTGACCTGGATGTCGTTCTGCTCGGCGATCGAGAGGCAGCTGTCGATGGCCGCGGGAGTCGTTCCCCAGTCCTCGTGGAGCTTCAAACCAATCGCGCCCGCTTCGATGATCTCGCGAAGCCCCTCGGGCCGGGACGAATTGCCCTTGCCCGTGAAGCCGAAGTTCATCGGCACGCCGTCCACCGCCTGAAGCATCAACCGGAGTTGGTCCAACGCGGGAGTGCACGTCGTCGCGTTCGTCCCCGTCGCAGGCCCGGTACCGCCGCCGATGAACGTGGTGATTCCCGACGCGAGCGCGACAGGAATCTGCTGCGGCGAGATGAAGTGGATGTGCGAGTCAATCCCGCCGGCGGTGAGGATGAGCCCTTCGCCCGCGATGACCTCCGTGGTGACGCCGACGATCATCCCGGCAGTCACGCCGTCCATCATGTGCGGATTGCCCGCCTTGCCGAGCCCCGCGATGCGGCCGTTCTTGATCCCGACGTCCGCCTTGAAGATGCCGGTCCAGTCGATGACCAGGGCGTTGGTGATCACGAGATCCAGCGCGTCCTTCGCGCTCACTCCCGCCGCCTGCCCCATCCCGTCGCGCAGGACCTTGCCGCCGCCGAACTTGCACTCGTCGCCGTAGACCGTGTGGTCGCGTTCCACGCGTGCGCTGAGCCCTGTGTCGCCGAGGCGCACCGCATCTCCGGTGGTGGGACCGAACATGTCGGCGTAGTGCGCCCGGTTCATGCGGTGGCTCATGAGCGGTTCCCGAAGCCCTGCTCCGCGACGCGCTCGCGCACTTCCTCGTCGTTGCCCACGGGCCCATTCACCAGCCCGTTTCCGCCGATCACCGTCCTGCTCCCGCCTATCTCGACGAGCGTCACCGTCTTCGTCTCGCCCGGTTCGAACCGCACCGCCGTGCCCGCGGGGATATCGAGCCGCATGCCGACAGACTTCACGCGATCGAAGACCAGCGCCCGGTTCGTCTCGATGAAGTGGTAGTGGCTGCCCACCTGAATCGGGCGATCGCCGGTGTTGGTGACGGTGAAGCTCGCCGTGCGACGGCCTGCGTTCAGCTCCAGCTCTCCGCTCTGGAGAGCGTACGCACCCGGAACGTCGGCCTGACTGGTCGCGCCAAAGACCGACAGCGCGGGATTTGGCAGGAAGCTTCCGTGCAGCGCGAGCTGAAGATCGCCGTCCTCCTGGCAGATCGGATCGTGCACGGTGACGAGCTTCGAGCCATCCGCGAACGTCCCCTCCACCTGCACCTCGACGATCATCTCCGGCACGCCCGCCATCACCTGCCGCCGCCCGAGGAACCGCTTGCCCAGGTCCATCAGCTCAGCGACGGATTTGCCGTCCCGGATGAGCTCCAGGAGCACAGTGGCGATGAGCGCCACCGTCTCGGGGTAGTTGAGCCGGAGTCCGCGCGCGAGCCGCTTCTGCGCGAGGAATCCCGCCTGATGCAGCACGAGCTTGTCCATCTCTTGAGGGCTGAGGCGCACGGCGCGCGAGCTACCACTTCCGCCGAAGCGGATCATCACCCAGCAGCGCAAGAACGTGCGGTTGCAGAAGCTGCCGAAGCGCGCGGTGAAATTCTTCGATCGACGGAGAGCTCGCGCGCACGAGCAATCCCCACGGGCGGCGGCTGCTCACGAAGAGCGGATGCTCCGAAGGCGATCGAAGCGGAGCGGACGTGAGCTCCGCGTGCAGCGAATCGCAGAGCGCGGACAACCGGTCGCCCGCGAGCACGATCGTCGCGATGAGCTCCGTGGCGCCCATTCGATCAGGAAGCGACCCGTGACGAGAGGACAGCAGCATCGAGTCGTGAAGCAGCCGCTCGTTGCCGATGCTCAAAGAGATCCGCGACGACAGCGCCTCGAACGCCCACCGCTCCCCGCGAGC
>JBJMQN010000705.1:0-22968 GCA_045802665.1 Myxococcaceae bacterium
CGCGACGCATCCCTCACCCTGAATGCGCTGATGCGAGCGGGCCTCATCGACGAAGCGAAGCGCTTCGGCACCTGGCTCATCAATGCGGTGGGCGGCGCGCCCTCGCAGCTACAAATCATGTACGGCATCCGCGGCGAACGGCGGCTCACCGAGATCAATTTGGACTGGCTGAGCGGCTATGGCGGCGCGAAGCCGGTGCGCATTGGAAATGGCGCGTACGATCAGTTCCAGCTCGATGTGCTGGGCGAGTTCTCCGCGGTGCTCTACGTGGCGACGCGGTTGATCGGGAAGGTGACGGAGACCGCGCAGCTCGCGTTCCAGGGGGTCGCCGAGCGCGTGGAGGGAGCGTGGAGGAGCCCGGACCACGGCATCTGGGAGATGCGCGGCCCCGAGCAGCACTTCGTCGCGTCGAAGGTCGCCGCGTGGACCGCCGTGGATCGCTGGGTGAAGGTCATCGAGGAGCAGAAGCTGAAGGCGGATCTCGCGAAGTGGACCCGGCTGCGGGACGAGATCTCGGCCGAGATCTGCAGCAAGGGCTTCGACAGCAAGCGCAACACCTTCACGCAGTACTACGGCTCGACGACGCTGGACGCGAGCCTGCTCTTCATTCCGCTCTCGGGGTTTCTCCCGGCGAGCGATCCGCGCGTCGTGGGCACGGTGAAGGCGATCGAGGAGGACCTCCTGCAGGACGGCTTCGTGCTCCGCTACCGCACCGAGAGTGATGAGGACGCGGTGGATGGGCTCGTGGGCGAGGAGGGCGTGTTCCTCGCGTGCTCGTTCTGGCTCGCGAACGTGTACCAGATGATGGGTAGGCACGAGGACGCGGAGCGGATGTTCGACAAGCTCGCCGCGCTTTGCAACGACGTGGGGCTGCTCGCGGAGGAGTATCTGCCGAAGGAGAAGCAGCAGATCGGAAACTTCCCGCAGGCGTTCAGCCACCTCGCGCTCGTGAACAGCGCATACATGTTGTCGGAAGGATCCGCGGTGAAGGGACTGGGCCTGCGGACCACGTCGAGCCCGGTGTGACCCTCGGCCGGCGGCGCGGCGGACAGCTGGCGCGGAGGCCAGCTACCGCCGCGCACTTTTCGACAGCAACTCACCTGCATGAGCTCTCTGCGCAGACGTGCCGCCGTCCTCGGGATGTTGTTGTCCGTGTTCATGCTGGGCGGCTGCGCGACGACGCGCGTGGTCACCGCGTGGAAGTCTCCCGAGGCGACGCCGCCGAAGCTGGAGAAGGTGCTCGTCGTGGCGTTGGTGCCGCAAGAGGCAATCCGGCGGAACCTGGAGGACCGGCTGGTGAAGGAGCTGCAGCGCACCGGCGCGGTGGCGATCCCCTCGTCGAAGTTCGTGGACGAGGGCGAGAAGATCAACGGTGAGCTGGTCAAGGATCTCGCCGCGCGCGAGGGCTTCGACGCGGTGCTGGTGGCCCGCCATGTCGGCACTCGCCGGGACATCGAGTACGCCTATCCAGCGACCTATTACGACTACGTGGGCGCGATGGCGCCGCTGGTCTATGGGCCCGGCTACATCGAAGAGACCGCCCGGGTGGCGATCGATTCGAGGCTGTTCGACGCTCGGCAGGGCGGGAAGCTCGTCTGGGCGATGAGCACCGAGACCGTGGAGGGACAGACCACGGACAGATCGCTCACCTCGCTGGCCAAGAAGATCGTGGACCGGCTCGACAAGGATCTGGGGCTCGCGGGCTGATGGCTCCGCTCGCGACGATCCACGAAATGCTCACCGGGCCGGGCAGCTTCCGGTTCGTTCTTCAGCCGCTGGTCGCGCTCGTGCTCGCGCTGCGCGATGCGAAACGCGACGTCGTGGAAGGCAATCCTCCCTTTCTCCTCTCGTTGTTCATCGGAGCGCGGCGGCGCGATCGGGTAAAGCAGGGGCTTCGCCAGATCGTCATCCCGCTCGTGATCGCGACCGTGCTGGACGGTGTGCTGCAGGTCGTGATCACCGGACATCTGCGCGTGGTGCAGGCAGTCCTCACCGGCGGGTTGCTAATCGCGTTTCCGTATTCGGGCGGGCGAGGACTCTTCAACCGCTTCCTGCGGACCCGCACGCCCCGGCACGCGTGACGCCGCGAGCGTTCAGCGCTCGCCCGTTCATCGTCGAAGCGGTGGTGGCTCGCAGACCAGATTGCAAGACGGCCATCCGATCCGGACGTTGTGTAGCGGGAGGAGGGGGAAATGACCGACCGGATGCGCGATTGGGGGCTGCTGTGTCTCGTGGTCGCCACGCTCTTCATCGCCTCGGCGCTGCAGCACAAGACGGCGATGTGGTTCATCCACGCGTCCACGCCGCCGCTCATCAAGAGCGCCGAAGCCGAGACGACGCGCGCGGCGGCCAATCCGACGCCAGAGCTACCGCCTCTGCCTGAAGGCCGGGGCTTCGTCTCGACCCTGCCAGAAGGCTGCGCGCCGCTGATGATCTCGGGCGTTGCCTACGAGCGTTGCGGCGGCACGTTCTACCGGCCGTACCTGAACGGCTCGACGCGCGTGTACTGCGCCGAGCCGCCGTGATCGCGCGGCCGATGCCCGCTATTTCTTCAGCGCGGAGCGGATCGCCTCCGACAGCGTCGTCGTCGGGCGCCCGATGAGGCGCTTCAGATCTCCTGAGCTGTCGTTCAGCTCCCCGCGCGTGATGCCGGTGTCCGAGTCCGCGAGCATCGCGGCGAAGTTCTCCGGCAGCCCAAAGCTCTGCAGCGTCGCCTTGTACTGCTGCTCCGGGATGTCGTTGTAGGTGACCTTTTTGCCGGCCTGCTTCGACACCTCGGAGGCGAGCTCGCTCATCGTGAACGCGGAATCGCCGGCGAGCTCATAGGCCTTGCCCTCGTGCCCGGAGCCGGTGACGACAGCGACGATCGCGTCCGCGAAGTCCTTTCGGCTCGCCGCCGCGATCTTCCCGTTGCCCGCGCTGCCCAGGAACGCGCCGTGCTGAAGCACGTTCGGGAGCTGCTCCGTGTAGTTCTCCAGGTACCAGCCGTTGCGCAGAAAGACGTGCGGAATCCCGGACTTCGCGATCGCCTGCTCGGTGGGGAAGTGCTCCTTCGCGAGCGACATTCCCGAACGGTCCGCGTGCAGCAGGCTCGTGTAGACGATGCGCTTCACCTTCGCCTTCTTCGCCGCGTCGATGGCCGCCAGGTGCTGGCGCAGCCGCTGTCCCACCTCGGAGGCGGAGATGAGCACCAGCGTGTCCGCCCCTTCGAACGCGGAGGCCAGCGTCTCCGGCTGGTCGTAGTCCGCC
This sequence comes from Myxococcaceae bacterium, assembly GCA_045802665.1. GTDB lineage: Bacteria > Myxococcota > Myxococcia > Myxococcales > Myxococcaceae > JBJMQN01. The sequence continues at coordinate 3,250 of JBJMQN010000705.1, forward strand.
TTTCGAACCTGCACGCCCAGATCCTTCGCCTTCTCTGGATTCCGCACCGCCGCGACGAGCTCCTTCGCGGGGACCTTCTTCTTCAGACCTTCGATGACGAGGCGGCCGAGATGGCCGGTTGCTCCAGTGACGACGATCATTGCGAGGCTCCGTTCGCGCCGGAAGCGGCGCTGTGGTTGCGATCTGTAACGTCGTCGCTTACTTTTCGTAAGTACCTACCTGAAAGTAAGTGGCTGACCCATGCCGAAACGCGCCCTTGCGTTGAAAGGTGACCTGTACGCGCCTGCCTGCCCCTCGCGCGGGGTGCTGGATCACGTGACCAGCCGGTGGGGCGTGCTGGTGCTGGATGCGCTGCTGGAAGGGACGCATCGGTTCAGCGAGCTGCGCCGGAGGATCGGCGGGGTGAGCGAGAAGATGCTCGCGCAGACGCTTCAGGCGCTGGAGCAGGACGGCTTCGTCAATCGCGAGGTGTTTCCGGTCATCCCGCCGAAGGTGGAATATTCGCTGACGCCGCTCGGGCGAGAGGTGGCGGAGCACGTGAGAGGGCTCGCCCGGTGGATTGAACGAAACCTTCCGCGCATCTCGGCGGCGAGGGAGAAGCGCCGGGCTTGACCCTCACGTTGCGTGAGACCTTATGGGTCTGGTCCGAGGGAAAGCGATGGCCTTCACCGTCAGCCAGGTCGCCCGCATGAGCAAGCTGTCCGTGCGAGCGCTGCATCACTACGACGAGATCGGTCTGCTCCATCCATCCGGACGGAGCGAGGCCGGGTATCGCCTGTATGAACAGCGCGATCTGGAGCGGCTGCAGCAGATCCTCTTCTATCGGGAGCTCGGGTTCCCGCTGGAGGAGATCGGCCGCATCCTGCTGGACCCGAAGCGCGATGCACGGGCTGCGCTTCTGGCTCAGCGGGAGCTGCTGAAGGAGAAGGCACAACACTTCGCCGCGCTCGTCCGATCCGTGGACGAGGCGATTTCGTCCCTCGAAAAAGGAACGACGATGAACCCGGAGAAGATGTTCGACGGCTTCGACCCATCGCAGTACGAGGAGGAGACGAAGGAAAAGTGGGGCGACACCGACCAGTACAAGGAGTCGAAGAAGCGCAGCGCGAAGTACACGAAGGAAGACTGGAAGCGGTACCAGTCCGAAGCCGCCGCGTTGATCGAGGAGCTCGCGAAGCTGTTCGACGCGAAGGTCCCCGCCGATTCGGATCGCGCGAAGGCGATTGCGGAGAGCCACCGTAAGCAGATCTCGAAGTGGTTCTACGAGTGCACGCCGGAGATCCACAGAGGGCTCGGCGAGATGTACGTCGCCGACGAGCGGTTCGCCGCGAACTACGAACGCGTGCGGGCGGGGCTCACCAGATACTTCCGAGACGCGATCGTGGCGAACGCGGATCGCTGAAAAGAGAAGAGCCGCCCGGTCTCCCGAGCGGCCCTTGAACTTTCACGACGTCGGCAGGCGCTTACTGAATGAGCGCCTTGCCTTCGTCCATCCACGCCTTCGCCATCGGCTTCTGATTCGCCGCGACGAGGCGCTTCTGCACGTCGTCCAGGATTCCATTCATCTTCTCGCGCGGGGCCTGCAGCGCGCGGAAGCGGGAGAGGGCGAAGCCGTAGTGCTGGCAGCCCGCCGCGTACTCCTTGGTCGCGAAGAGCAGGTCGCCCATCGCCATGTACGCCTCGGGGAGGAGGCCGGCGCCGTCGTCCGTCGCGACGACCATCAGCGCTTCCTTCGCCTTGTCGTAGTCCTTCTTCGCGAGGAACAGCTGACCCTTCGCGTACCAGGCGCGGCCGTTCAGCACGGACTTCGCGGCGATTGCCTTGTCGTACGCCGCGATCGCCTCGTCGTCCTTGCCCGCCGCGTGCAGCACGTCGCCGCGCGCGATCCAGTAGCGGTCATCGCGATCCAGCACGGGCTCGCTCTTGCCCTCCGCGCCCGCCACCGCGACCTGCACGTCCTTGAAGGTCTGCTCGTAGGAGTCCAGCAGCGCCATCGCGCCCTGGCCGTTGCCCGCCGCCTGCAGCAGCGCCGCCCCGTCGATGTAGATGAGGGGCGCCGTGGGCCGAGCCGCAATCGCCGCCTTGAACGCGTCCATCGCGCCCGGGTCCTTCTTCCAGCCCAGCGCCTTGGCCTTCGCGAACAGCGCGAAGTGCTCGTCCGGGTTCGCCGCGAGCGCGTCGTTCGCGAACTTGAGCGCGTCGTCGTACTTGCCCTCGAAGATCGCGAGCTCGGCGGCCGCCGCGAGGTTCAGCGCCTTCATGCCCGGGGTCAGATCCGCCGAGTTGAGCTCGTTGATCGTGTCGGACGCCTGCTTCGCCGCGACGCCGTTCTTCGCGTACAGCGCGAGGAGGGACTGCATCAGCCGCGCCTTGATGTGCTCGGGGTTGCTGCCGGTGGCCTTCTTCACCGCGTCGTCCGCGATCTGAAGGTTGCCCTCGTCCAGCTCCGCCTCGGCGAACGAAGAGGAGAAGCGCGCGTTCTTCCACGCCTTGTCCGTGGCCTGCTTGAACGCCTCGCGCGCCAGGGCGAGCTGACCTTCGCGCTGCTTCGCCAGCGCCTGCGCGTACCAGAGCTTCGCGGAAGAGGCGCCCTGCTTGCGCAGATCCTCGATGTAGCTGTCCGCGTCCTTCACCTTGCCGTCGGCGAGCAGATGAATCGCCTTGGTCGCGAAGCGATCTTCGCTGCGGCTGTCCGCGGATTCGGCGCGCGCGAGGAAGTCCTTCGCCTTGCTGTCCTCGCCGGGGATCTTGTGAACGAGCCACAGCTGCGTGTGCAGATCCGCCGCCATCGCGAGCGCATCCGCGCTGCTGCTGTCCACCTCGAGCACGCCGTCGATCTGCTTGAGCGCCTTCTGGAGGTCCGCGGCGTTGTCGCGCACCGCGAGGTTCTTCGCCTCCTTCAGACCTTCGGCAACCTTCGTCTTCCGCTCGTTCCGCTTGAAGACGAAGAACACCGCGCCCACGAGCACGATGGCGACGAGCGCAATCTGAAGCATTGCGGAGCTGAAGCTCTCGCGCTTCTTCCAGTCACGCTTGTTCTCGGTTTCGCCCGCAACTGCCATGGTGTGAAGCTCCCTGCGCTCAGTCGAAATCGGTGGATTTTCAGCCGCTTAGACCGGCATGAAAGGGCGGCGGGTATAACGTTCCGTCAGAAGCGCTGTCAACGAGTGGAACGCGCGCCCGCCGAGGGGATTTAGGCAGGGGTGCCCAGAGGCAAAGCAGGGGAGTTCCGAGTTGGCGATCTACACCGAGCTGTCCGACGGCGAGCTGCGCGCGATCCTCGCCGAGTACGCCGTGCCAAAGCTCGTCCGTTCGGTCCCCATCCCCGAGGGGAGCATCAACACCAACTACAGTCTGCAGCTGGAGAGCGGAAAGGCCTTTCTGCGGCACTCAACCGTCCGCAGCGAAGCCGACCTCGACTTCGAGGCGACCGTGCTCGACGCGCTCACCCGAGCGAACGTCCGCGCGCCGCATCTCCATCGCACGAAGGCAGGCGCTGCCTCGCTTCCGTTCAAAGGCGGGCGTGTCTCCCTGTTCGGTTTCCTTCCGGGCGAAGAGCTCACCCGGGCGCGGTTTACGACCGAGCACGCGGGGGCGCTCGGCCGCGCGCTGGCGTCGATGCACCTTGCGCTGCAGCCGTTGCCGCACAGCCGCCCCAACCCCTACGGCCCGGAGGTCGTGCGCGGCTGGATCAAGAAGCTCGACGATCCGGCGAATGGCCTCGGGCAGATCCCGTTCGAGCTGGAGCGCGCACTGGATCTCTCGCTGGCCGAAGACCGGGACGATCTCCCGCGCGGCGTCATCCACGCGGACCTGTTCATCGACAACGTGAAGTGGACCGCGAACGACGCGCCGTGCTTCTTCGACTTCGAGATGGCGTGCCGGGACGCGCTCGCGCTGGACGTCGCGATCACGCTGAACGCCTGGGCCTTCGACGGCGAGCAGTACATGGCCGAGCAGTGCCGCGCGTTCACCGCGGGCTATCAGCAGATTCGCCCGCTCTCGCCCATCGAGCTGTACGCGTTCTGGAACAAGGCGCTCTTCGGTGCGGTCCGCTACACCGCCTCGCGCATCCGCGACTTTCACCTCTCGAAGCTGCCCCCGGACAAGCTGTTCAAGAAGGACTTCCGCACGTACCTGAACCGCACGCACGTGCTGCAGCGGCTGGGGCGGAAGGCCTTCAATCAGCTCGTGGGACTCTGATCACTCCGGGTTCGCCTCAGCGACCGGGACCGTCGGGAAGATGCTCGCCGAGTCCGCCGCGCCACTGACCGCGAGCGCGATCTGCTCCGCGGACGAGATGGACGGGATCATCCCCCACACGCCGGTCCGCTCGTTGCCCCAGATGAAGAGTCCGGTGTGATCCATCTTGTCGTCGGAGCGGAAGCCGAGCCGCTCGCGGATGGCCCTGCAGTTCGCCTCGGTGCCGGTGACGAACCGCCAGCCTTTGCCCGGCTCAATCTCGAAGCGCGCCATGTACTTGCGCAAGGTCTCTGGCGTGTCCACGACGGGATCCACGCTCACCGACACGAACGAGATGTCTTTGGGAAACCGCGCGGCGAGCTGCTTCTTCACCTCGATGAGCTTCGCGGTGCTCCTCGGACAGATGCCGGTGCACGTCGTGAAGATGAAGTTCACGATCACCGTGCGGTCTTTCACGAACTCGTCATAGAACTTGAACGATCTTGCGGCGTCGTCCTGGACGGCAACGTTCGGGAAATATCCCGCGTACAGCTCCCGCATCGTCGGCGCGCTCATGCCACCACCTCGAAGGTTCCCATCATTCGCGTGTCCTCGTGAGCCGTGTTGTGACAGTGGAAGACGTACTGCCCGGTGAAGTCCTGGAACGTCTGCGTGATGAAGCGCAGCGTCTCGCCCGGCCCGAGGAAGAACGTGTCCTTGAGCCCGTTCTCGTAGTCGGGGCGGCGGACGCCATTGCGGTCCAGCACGAACGCGCCCACGTCGTGGATGTGGACGGGGTGGACCCAGCCGCCGCCGCCGTTCACGAGCTTCCAGATCTCACGCGTGCCCAGCTTCGGACGCGCATCGATGCGGCGTGGCTCGAAGGGCTTGTCGTTGATGACCCACATCCCGTGGCTGCGGTGGAACAGAAACTCGCGCGTCACCGAAGCCGAGCTCTCGGGGGGAATGATCAGATCCGAAGAGAGCCGAGCCGGGATGGAGCTGTCGTCGGGCGCCTCGCGCACCACGTCGAAGCGCATCACGTCAGTCGTGGTGTCGTCGCCGTAGAGGTTCTTCAGGATGACGGACGAGTTCAGCGGCACGCGGGAGAAGTCGACGACGACCTCGTAGCGTTCCGCGATGGAGATGAGGAGCTCGCGGCGGCTGACCGGCGAAGGCATCAGCCCGAGGTCCGTCCCGATCTGCACGAACTCCTGACCATTGGAGAGCGCGAGCAGGAACGTCCGCGACGTCGACCCGTTCAGGAACCGCAGCCGGTACTTCCGCCGCGCCACCCGAAGGAACGGCTGCACCGTGCCGTTCACGAGCAGCGTGTCGCCGAGGATGCCGTCGTGCTCCAGGCCCGGGAAGAAGAACTGATTGTCCTCGGTGAAGATCCGGTCCTGCAGCATCAGCGGGATGTCGAACTCGCCCTTCGGCAGTGGCAGCGAGTCGTTCTGGCCGTCGGTGGTGATGAAGAAGCCGGCGAGCCCCATGTAGACGTTGCGCGCGGTGAAATCCATCGTGTGGTCGTGGTACCAGAGCGTCGCGCCGCGCTGCTTGAGCGGGTAGTCGTACTCGCGCGTGGTCCCCGGCAGGATGTACTCGGTGGGGTAGCCGTCGTTCGGCGGCGGCGTGTGTCCGCCGTGAAAGTGCACCACCGTGTTGAAGGGCAGGGCGTTCTTGTGGACCATCACCGTCCGCCTGCGCGAGCGCTGGAAGATCGCCGGCCCCGGGTAGTGGCCGTCGTACCCCCAGATCTGCGTCTTCGGACCAGGCAAGAGCTGCACGAGGCCCGGCTTCTGCGTGAACGTGAAGGTGTCCGTCGTGTCGGAGCGCGACGACGGCTGCGCGATGACGGGAGTCCGCAGCGGGTTCCGGAACGGCGGATACCTCGGACTCGTCGGGCCGGTCGTGGTGGGGCCCGGGAGGCCTTGAGGGATCAGCGGAGCGCTGCTGCCGCTGTCTGCGAAGGCTGTCGCCGCGGGGACCAGGGCGGCGAGCTTGAGAAGATCACGACGTCTCATGCGAGAGCTCCAGGCTCGGTTCTGGGTCAGGTCACCACTTCGAACGTGCCCATCATTCGGGCGTCCTCGTGAACCATGTTGTGGCAGTGGAAGGCGTACTGGCCGGTGAAGTCCTCGAACGGCTGGGTGATCACGCGCACCGTCTCGTTCGGACCTAAGAACACCGTGTCCTTCAGGCCCGCCTCGTAGTCGGAGCGCTTCACGCCATTCCGATCGAGCACGAAGAAGCCGACGTCGTGGACATGGATCGGGTGGAACCAGCCGCCGCTCTTGTTGACGAACTTCCAGATCTCACGCGTGCCGAGCTTGATGTTCGCGTCGGAGCGGTGGGGCTCGAACGCCTTGTCGTTGATGAGCCACTGGCCGTGGCTTCGGTGGAAGAGAAACTCGCGCGTGCGGACCGCCTGGGACTCGGTGGGAATCACCAGTGACGAGAGCCTCGAGGGGATGCTGCTCGTGTCCGCCGCCTCGCGGACCACATCGAAGCGCATCACCTCCGTGGTCGTCTCGTCGCCGTAGAGGTTCTTCAGCGTGATGGACGAGTTCAGCGGCACTCGCGAGAAGTCGATGATCACTTCGTACCGTTCGGCGTTCGCGAGAAGGAGCTCGCGTCGTGTCACCGGCGCCTTCATCAGCCCGAGATCGGTGGCGATCTGGACGAACTCCTGACCGTTGCTGAGCGCGAGCAGATACGCGCGCGAGGCCGAGCCGTTGAGCAGCCGGAACCGGTACTTGCGCCGGGCGACGCGGAAGTACGGCTGCACCGTCCCGTTCACCATCAGCGTGTCGCCGAGCAGCCCGTCGTGCTCCAGCCCCGGGAAGTAGAACTGGTTGTCCTGCGTGAAGATCCGGTCCTGAATCAGCAGCGGGACGTCGAACTCGCCCTTCGGGAGATTCAGCGCGTCCTGCTCGCTGTCAGTGAGCGTGAAGAGCCCGACGAGGCCCATGTAAGAATTGCGCGCCGTGTAATCCATCGTGTGATCGTGGAACCACAGCGTCGCGCCACGCTGCTTGAGCGGGTAGTCGTACTCGCGGGTGGTGCCCGGCAGGATGTAGTCGGTCGGGTAGCCATCGAACTGGGGAGGGGTGTGGGCGCCGTGAAAGCGCACCACCGTGTTGATGGGCAGCGCGTTCTTATGAACGACGACCGTGCGCCGGCGGGACCGCTGAACGATGGTCGGGCCGGGGAACAGCCCGTCGTAACCCCAGATCACCGTCTTCTTCCCGGGAAGGACCTGCACCTCGGCGGTCTTCGCGGTGAGGCCGTACGTGTCCGTCGTGTCGTTGCGCGAGATTGGCTTAGCGATCGGCCCGATGCGGAGCGCGTCGCGAAACGGCGGGAAGCGCGGACTATCAGGGCCTGTCGTGCTCGGCCCGGGCAGGCTCTGCGGGATCAGATCCACCGAGGATCCGCCGTCCGGAGCGCTCCCCGTCGCGCCCAGCGCCACCGCGGGAACGAACGCGCCCAGCTTCAGCAAGTCACGCCGGTTCAGCATCCACTCTCCTCGGATCCCGCGGACATGCGGGGGTGGAAAAGCGGATGCTGAGTAGCTCGATCGGTCCTTGCGGCCGATTGGCGCCGCGTCCTCACTTTGTGTGAGGCACGAACGAATGACGCTGAGTGCGGGTCGTAGCTAGATGCCGCTAAGCAGTTTCCACTGCCCGCCGACCTTCTTGAGCTCCATCTGTTTGATGCCGCTCTCGTTCTGGATCTTGTTGGTCAGCGTCGGAATCCGGAACGTCGTGTTGAAGTAGTAGGTCGCGAGCGCGGTGTCGTCCTGCTCGTTCACCACGATCTTCTTCACCGTCATCTCCAGCTTGAGCTCGTCCACCTTCGCGAGCCGCTTCGGCAGCACGTCGCGCAGGCCCTTGTAGTCGAGGTCGTCGGCCGGCGTTCCGGTCCCGCCCTCGTCGTGGAAGCTCTCGGAGGCGAGCGCGATGACGGCATTGGCGTCCCGCGCCTCCATCGCGCTCTTGTACTGCATCATCACGCCGATGATGGAGCGCGTGTCGTCGTTGTCGTCGATGTCGGTGCCGGGGATCTGCCGGTGCGCGCACCCTGTCAAAGTGGCAGCGGCAACAGCCACCGCGAGACAAAACGACAGAGACGACCGCCGATTCTGAGTCTGTGACGTGTTCACGGGCCGGGAGCTTTTCAAGAAGCGGGCCTGAGGACGTCCGCGATGAACTTGTTCAGCACGGGGACCTCGCCATCCAGGATCTTGAGGCCTTCGGACTGGATGATGCGCTCGCCGATCATGGCGAGCGGCTTCAGCAGGAACGGGAGCACCAGCTTGATCTCGCCGTCCATCGTGCGTTCGGTCTGACCACCGCCCGCGTCGCGGAGCCGCAGCGTGCCGGTGTTCACGAGCATCTTGCTGATCGCGTTCGAGGTGGGGACGTTCGAGAAGGTGAGCTCCTTCTTCGCCTTGTCGTAGGTGCTGTTCTCGATGAAGGCGAAGTACTCCGGTGGGACCTCGCGCGGACCGATCGCCTTGATGACCGGCTTGGGGCGGTAGCGGATCTTGCGGTGGACCTTGTTGCCGTCCTGCTTGATCTCCACCTTCTGCACTTCCAGCAGCACGCCGTGGTTCTTGAGCAGAAAGTCCAGGTAACGCTCGTCCAGGATTGCCCTCTCCACCTCGTCGACGGTGCCCTGGATGCGCTGGCGGGACTCGAACTTCACGTGTGAACTCCTTGGTTCTGGCCAGATCGGCAGAAGGAGCGCGCGTTTAGCCGAAGGGACCTTCGGGCACCAGCGGTCCGTTGAAGACCTTCTCCTCGAACGCGCACCGGTCGACCCATTCCTGCGCGGACGTCTTGAAGGCCTCACCGAGATCCGGGAGCCGGCCCGTCAGATCGCGCACGCCATTGCAGTCGCCGGCGATGAAGGTGGAGTGAAGCTGAAGCCGCAGCGCCTCGCGCCGGATGGACTCCGCGACCTCTCCCTCCAGCGCGGTGGCGAGGTACGGCAGCGAGAGCTTCGCCGCGCCGATGAGCGTGAGCCGCCGGCCGATGAGGTAGTTCGCGTACGGATCCTTCGGCGCCTGCGCAATCGCCTGCTGGAGGAGCAGGAGCTTCACGTCGTCCGGACCCGCATCGAACCAGCTCCACAGCGCCTTCGATGCCGGCGACTTGAGAGCCGCCTCTTTCAGGTGCGCGGTGCGATCCAGCGCCTGCGCCGGTTTCTGCGCGAGCACCGCTTGCAGATGTTTCACCGCCTCGTCCGGCAGCCCGCGCTTCCACGCCACGTCCGCGAGCGACATCTCCGCATCCGCCAGCAGCGAGGGCTCGGCCTTCACCTTCTCCGCGAGGGCCATCAGCACGTTCACGGCCTCGCCCTTCCTGTCGAGCGCGAGCAGCGCCTGCGCCTGTCCCATCACGTGCGTCGGCTCGTCCGGCTGGATCTCGCTGCAGCGTTGATAGAGCAGCAGCGCCTTCTCCGGATCGCTGCGCAGCCGGTCTGACGCCTCATCCAGAAGCGACGCGACTTCGCGGGCGCAGGGCCGCTGGAAGAGACTTCCCTGACGGAAGCGCGCGAAGGCGAGGTTCACCGCCGCTTCATCCAGAGGCAGCGCGTCGAGAAACTTCTCCCACTCGTCCGCGAGCTGCGGGAGCGACTGGCCGTACGTGCCGTCGAAGTCGCCGTGCGCGTAGAGCGCCCGGAGCTTCTCCGCGCCATGCTGATCGGCGAGCCAGCGCAGAAAGCTGCCGGCGACCGTGTACGCGCGCGAGGCGGGCGCGGCGTAGAAGCCGGTGGGCGAGAGCAGCTTGCGCACATCCGGCATCAGCTTCTGCTTTCTCATCCCGGCCGCGAACTGGTGCAGGGTGAGCTCGCTGACCGGATTGTCGGAGGCCACCGCCAGCCCCTCCACGATCCCGATGTGCGTCCAGACCCCGAAGCGGCTCGTCACTTTGAACGGCCCGCTGCCTGCGACCGCGGCCATCACGTGGGTGAGCTCGTGCTTGAGGACTCCATGAGGAAACGGCGCGTCGTTCACGTGCAACTCCAGCCGCCAGGGCTTCGCGAACTGGGTGTTGGCCGCGCCCACGAGGAGCTGCTTCTCGTCCGCGCTCCGGTAGATCCACACGCGGAGCTTTCCCTCCGGCGCGGCGCCGAGGAACGCCTTGATCTGCGAGTAGCGGAACTCGACGTCCCGCGCGAGCCGCTCCAGCTCGTCCTTCGACTTGCCGCGCGGGTAGATGAGCGTGAAGTGCTCGGTCTCTTTTTTTCCGCCGAGCTTCTCCTGGAGGTAGCTGTCCGTCATCCGGAAGCCGAACGTGGGCGCGCGATCCTCGAGCGTGAAGATCGCGAACGCCACGAGCCCCAGCAGCAAGGCCGATCCGAGCCGCACGTGCGGCCGCGTCAGCTTCCCGTCCTTCATGTCGAGCAGGAACGAGATCAGCAGAAACAGAAACGCGGCGCAGAGCAGCGTCTGCAGGCGGAACCAGAGCAGGGCAGGGCGGACCGCGAGCGCCTCGTCATAGAGCGGACCCGGGAAGTAGCCGCCGAAGTGGTTGTACGCGAACGCCTGCGGCCCGAAGTAGAGCGGAAAGGCGGTGAACGCCGCGCTGCCGAGCACGAGCGCGACATAGAGCAGCACCGCGAGCCACGCCCTTCTCCCGAGCAGCGCGCAAAACACGCCCGCGGCGGACGCCACCAGCGCCGAGGGCAGCACGAGCAGCGGATAGAACGCTATCGCCTTCCACGGATCGCACGGGCTCTTCACCAGCGCGAACGCGACGGCGGTGAACAGCGGCGGCAGCGAGAGCAGGGTGAGCAGCGTGAAGGAGGCGAAGATGGACAGGGCGCTCGCGCTGAAGGCTGCGTCAACCCGCAGCGCGCTCTTTGGCCGCGGATCTTTGCCCTGAATCAGCCGCCGCTCCTGAAATCCGGCCGCCCCGCCGACGATTCCGCCCAACAGTCCCACCGCGAGCGCCACCGCCTCGGAGAGCTCGTACCCGGGGACGCCGAAGAGCGGCGCGAAGACGAGCGCGGAGCCGCCTCCTGCGATCAGCAGCGCTACCACGGCGACGGCTGGCCGCTTCAACAGCGAGATCGCCCGGATCAGGACTTGCCGCATCAAAGACCCCTATACTGTGCGGACCCATGGCGGACCAGAAGAGCGGACCTGAAGGCCGCGTTCATGCCCGAGCGCCCATTGAGCTCAAGGTCGACTACAAAAAACTGAACTCGTTCTTCGCCGATTACACGAAGAACATCTCCAAGGGCGGCACCTTCATCAAAACGAAGAAGCCCCTTCCTATCGGGACCAAGTTCCTCTTCAAGTTATCGGTCCCTCATCGCGACCAGCCCTTCGAGCTGTTGGGCGAGGTCGTCTGGAGCAAGGGTGATGGCGACGAGCCCGGGATGGGGATCCGGTTCATCTACGGCTCGGACAACCAGCGCTCCGAGTTCGAGGCGGTCGTCGAGCAGCTGATGGCGGACAGCCTGGGCGATGATTTGACCACCAAGCTTCTGAACCGTTCGGCGTTGAAGAGCTGAGTGATGCGCATGCGAACCGTGATGGCCGCCTCGGTGGCGCTGCTGCTCGCCGGAGCGTGCGAGACCTCGGCGAAGGCGAAGGACGCGGGCGTGAGCACCCCGCCTGAAAAACCGGTGATCACCGACGTGACCCACAAGGACTACGTAGGCCCCCCGCTCCCGAAGGCGAGCGTGCTGCTGCATGACGCGTTCGGCGGGAGCCACGCGGTGGACGTCGAGGTCGCCGCGACAGCGAAGAGCCGCCAGCGCGGACTCATGTGGCGCACGGAGCTGAAGGACGGCGCCGGGATGCTGTTCATCTTTCCGGGTGAAGAGGTGGAGTCGTTCTGGATGCGCAATACGCTCATCCCGCTCGACATGCTGTTCATCAATCACACCGGAAAAGTCGTCGGCATCGTGGAGAACGCCGAGCCGAAGACGCTGACGTCGCGTTCGGCGGGCCAGCCGGGCAAGTACGTGCTGGAGGTGCCGGGCGGGTACTGCGCGCGCATGGGCATCAAGCCCGGCAGCGTCGCCGAGATCCGCGGCACGCAGATGATTCCGGTCGAAGACTGAGCGCTGGGCGCGCGATCACGGGTTTTTGACACCCCCGTCACGGCGCCAATCCCGTATCCCGCTATTCAGGGAAGTCGTTGCGAGGGGTAGAACATTCTTGCAGAACCTCCCTCGTACAGTGTGACTGGCTCAAAGCTAGCGGCTTTCCCGTAATTTTCGGCAGTTGCGATTCCACCTAGGGTGAACCCTCTCTTCGGGAGCCCGCGCGCAGCGGTCATTTGGAGCGCGCGGCAGGGGTGGGTCTTTGAGCGACGTCTCAGCCAGGGTCGTGCGATCGACGCTCGACATGGCGCACGCTGCGGGCGTTCCCCGGAAGAAGATCCTCGAGGGCTTTCCGTTCGACGAAAAGCTCCTGAAGAAGGATTCCGTGCGGGTGCCGTGGCCGGCGTACGTCACGCTGCTCAAGCGGTTGCGCGAAGAGGTCGGGGACCTGGATGCGCTGGAGGATCTCGGCGCGCGGGTGCCCGAGGTGAGCCCCGAGCTGCGGAGCATCGCGGCGGTGTTCGTGACGCCCAAGCACCTGGTCCGGTTCGCCGCGACGTCGTTCGTGCCGGCGCAGTTCGCGAACCTGCGCTTCGAGCTGAACGACGACGGTGACCAGCTTCGGATCCGCGTGCACGTCCCGCCGCCGCATGAGGACTCGCCCGAGCTCGCGCGGATCTTCAAGGGCGGGCTTCGGTCGATGCCGCGCTACCTGGGCGCGCCGGACGCGAAGGTGCGGGCGGAGTTCCAGCCGCGCCAGTTCACCTTCTGGGTGAAGGTGCCGGCGTCGAAGACGCTGCTGTCGCGGTTCGCTCGCGCGCGCTCCGCCTTCGTTGCGTCGGGGGCGATGCACGAGCTGTCGCGTTCGTGGCAGGAGGTGGCGACGGCGTGGAGGGCGAACAACGACTACCACGCGTTCCGAGCGGTGGAGCGTCAACGCATCGACGCGATGGCGAAGCTCGGCCACGCGCTCGCGGCCACGGCGGATCCAGCGCAGCGAGCGGAGTGCATCGCGGACACGCTCAAGACCTTCAAGGGCTGCACGAAAGTGGTGTTGGCGCAGGGGGAGCGCGTCATCGTCGAGCGCGGCACCGCCACGAAGGAGTCGCGCGAGTTGAAGCGTGAGCTCGCGGTGGCGGGCAAGCACGTCGGCAGCCTCACCGTGTTCGCGGACGAACGGGTGGAAGAGCTGATGATGGTGATGGATCGCATCGTGCCGTGGGCGTCGATGGGCCTCGCGGCGGGAGTCGACGTGGCGAAGGCCAGCCCGGCGACCGATGGCGTGGAGATGGACGCGCGCGTCGCCCGGGCCGTGAAGCAGTGGGATCTCACCGAACGGCAGCAGCAGGTGCTCGCGCTGCTGGTGAAGGGCCGGTCGAACAAGGAGATCGCCGCCGCGCTCCAGTGCGCCGAGCGGACGGTGGAGATCCACGTCACGCACCTGCTCCGGAAGTCAGATGCCGGGAGCAGGGCGATGATCACGGCGAAGTTCTGGACGGAGCTGTAACGGCTCGTTGAGCGTCAGCTGCCTGCCCAGCTCGGGCGCGCGCCTCCCGCTGCACGCTCGCAGCTGAATCGCGACTACGCCCGCACCTTCACGGGCGCCTGCGCGTCGCTCTGACCGTCGCGAGCGACGACGTCCGCCACCGGGATCGGGTCCACGCCGCCGTTCTTCGCTTCGGCGCTCGCCGAATCAACCGGGACAGGCTTTGCGGCCGCGCTCTTGGCGTCAGCGTTCACCGAATCGCTCGCGACGAGCTTCACGGGCGCGTTCACCGGTTCGCTCGCGACGACGTTCACGGTCTTTCCACCTGAGTTATTCGCGTTCACCGGCGCCGCAGCGATGACCTCCACGGGGTCCATCCTGGAGGAGGAGTCCACCGCAGCCTGAGCTTCGTGCGCCGCGAGCTCCGCGTTCACGGCCGCCGCGTCGGCGACCTTCGCCTCGTCCGCCTGCAGCGTGGCCATCGTGCTGAAGCGGCGAGCCAGCGCGGTCAGCTCCGCGGCCTTCAGCTGCGTGTGGCCGCTTCGAAGGGAGATGAGCGAGACGCGCGCGCGTTCCAGCAGCGCGACCTGCGCCTTCAGCTTGGCGAGGATCCGCTCGCGGCGGCGCTTGAGATCGGACAGCCGCTGCAGCTCTTCTTTCAGCGAGGCCGCGGCGCTCTCCAGCTGCCGGCGCGCGAGCAGATCGGTCGCGGCCTGCGCGCTCTTTGTCAGGTCTTCCACCTCGGCGATCAGATCCTGCTGCGCGTGGTCTTCGAGCTGCGACTCGACGCCGGCCCAATCCGCGGCGAGCTCCACCGCATCCTTCGTCATCTTCCCGAGCGTGCGCGCCAGCTCTTCCCGAGCGGCCTCGCGCGGCAGCTGCGCCAGCGAATCACCGCACATCCGGTACAGGTTCAGCGCGCGGACGGCGAGCGTCTGGAAGTCTCCCTGCAGCTTCGGGATCAGCTCCTCGCAGCGCGCCTCCACGGGATCCGGCCGAAGCGCGAGGTGCCCGGAGATGGAGCCGACCGCCACGAACAGCGCGAGCACGGAGCTCACCGCGATGGACGTCAGCAGCGCAGGCGTCGCGATCTCGTTCAGCCGCGCCGCGAAGACGGAGGCGACCTGCGTTCCAGCCAGCGCCAGCCCGCCGGTCAGCGCCGCTCCGAGGACGTGGTTCGCCATGCCCGGCCGCGCCCCGCCGATCTGATTCTCACCTCCGCGATCGCACTGGTGCGAACGCACCATCACGACCCCGGTGAGCGCTCCCGCCAGCGCCAGCTTCCAGGGCGCCGCGACATCCATCAGGAACGCCACGCCGGGCAGCGCGACCGAGAGGCCCACCAGCAGCAGCCGGTCCATCCGGTCTCCGCGCACCATCGCGAGGCTCGCGCCGGCGATGGCGAGGTACGCGAGCGGCAACCAGGAGAGCCCGATCCGGCTGAGCGCCAGGTGCAGCAGGCCCGCTCCGGCGCCGAACGCCAGCGCTCGGGTGACGTTCCGTTCGAAGGTGTCGCGCTGGTGCAGCTGAAGGACGGCGGAGGAGGTCATGACGTGCTCTTTGGGAAATTGAACGATCGTTCAGGACGCTTCGGATTGGATGGTGGCTAGTACAGCGAGGCGCCGCGGCCGGCCTGGCGGAGCGCGCCGACCTTGAGGGACTTCGCGCGGGCCTGCTGCTCCTCGGGCGCGGCCATCGGGGCGGATTGGACCTGGGAGATGTAGCCGTTGTTCTGCACCCGGTCGTCCGCGGCGGAACCCTTACCGGCGATCTCCTCGGCCTCGTCGTAGATGGCCGCGTTCTGCTCGAGCAGCCCCTGCGCGCCGCCGTAGTCGCCGCGCTTCATCGCGTCCGCGGCCTTCATGGCGTTCATCGCGGACTCCGCTCGCGCGCCGAGCAGGACCACGTCCTTGTTCGCGTGCTGCACGACCTCTTCGCGCTTCTGGGTCACCATCGCGGCGAGCTGCGCGGAGGACTCGATCGCGGAGTTCTTGAGCAGGTCCGAGTAGTTCAGCTTGAGCGCCGTCACATCGAAGCTGCCGGAAGCAGGCGCGGAGACGTTCAGCCGCGCCACCAGGGTCTCGCGCTGACCTGCGCTGAAGTCCGGGAGGATCACGCGGACGCTGCGGCCGGCCTGGGTGAAGCTGTAGCCCATCACCTCGGAGAGGCGGACGCCGTCAGGGAGCTCGAACGTCAGCTCGACGTTGCGGGCGACGGTGGTGCCGGCCTGCTGCAGATCCTTCTGGAAGATCGCCGCGAGCTGCGAGGCGTCACGCATGAAGCCGTAGCTGCCCGAGCCCAGCTCGGCGATCCGCTGCATCAGGTCCTCGTTGAAGTCCGTGCCCACGCCCAGCGAGCTCACGGTGATGCCGTTCGTGCGGATGGTGCGCGCGAGGTTCGAGAGCGAGGTCGTGCTGGTCATGCCCTCCGTCGGCTGCCCATCCGAGATGAGGATGATGCGGTTCACCCTGAAGTCGGACTTCGCGACGTCGATGGCGCGCTGACCGACGGAGAGGCCCTGGCTGATGTTGGTGCCGCCGTCGTCCCAGATCTGATCGATGTAACGGAGCATCCGCTCCTTGTTCTCCGCCGTGGCGAAGAGCGACTGGAGTGCCTTCACGTCCGAGCCGTAGTGGACGATCGACAGCCGGTCGTTCTCGTTGAGCTCGTGGACCAGGTGCCGCGCCGCCTGCTTCGCGTGCTGCAGCTTTTCGCCGGCCATCGAGCCGGAGCGGTCAATCACCAGCGCCAGGTTCACCGGAGCGCGTTCGGCGCCGTTCACGGTGACCGCGGTGAGATCGACGTTCACGAACACATCGCTCATCCCCGAGGTGATGTACGGGTGCGAGAGCTTCGCGCTCATCGTGAGCGAGCCGTCCTGATTCACCGGAATCGGCTTCACGGGATCCGGCGTCACGGTCACCTTCACCGGGATCGGCTCAGGCGGGGTGGGGTGCTCGGTGACGGCCGGCTTCTGCGGCAGTCCAAGAACGATGGCCAGGAGCGCGAGCCCTCCAGCCAGGGTGAGATAGGTGGCGGTGCGGTTCATCACAGGCTCCGTGGAAAAGGACCTGTGCTTTCACGAACGGCACCGCGAAACGATCTACGCGGCGCCGCGACTAAGAGGGGCGCCCTCTAAGTGCGCGGAGTCTGAGGTGTAGGACAGCGCTCAGTGCGCCGCCACACCCTCACAACTCGCGGCTTCTACGGACTCGTCGCCGGAGCCTTCGGATCGCGCGCGCAGAAGAACGGCGAGGTCGTGTCGCCGAAGAACTTCTTGTACGACTCCGGATCCGACTGCCGCAGCGTCGCCAGAGTCTGCTCATCCAGGAGCAGCGACCGGCAGGAGAACTTCGTGTCCGGCTTCTTGTCGTCTTCCGGATTGTCGGACGGGCAGGAGTTCGTGCTGCCTTCGAGGCACGCCTTGCTGCAGAAGCCGTGCAGCTCCTTCGCCGGATTGCCAGTGAGCGGCGAGCCCGCTTCGTGGACGCAAACGAGGTCTTCGCAGTCGGTGGAGCCGAAGCTGATGATGTCGCGGTTGTTGTTCGACTGGACGTCCGCTTCGGTGATCTGCGCCGTCTTCGAAGCGTCGTTCGGATCCTTCTTCACGAGGATGCAGTCCTTGTTGAGCCCCGAGCTCGGGCCGCAGCCGGCGCCGAGTCCCAACGAAGCCAAAACGATCCCAGCGCCGAGCAGCCGATTCATCTTCATCTTTGAGGTCACCAAGGGCCGGGCACGCTACCCTCGGCGCATCCGCCCATCAACGTTCAAGTGATGCGTGTTTCCCGAGCGGAAACGCCAGTTTGAAGTGTTGCTGCCCTATGGGTCGGTCTATAGGATGCCGCGCCCGGTAGAGCGGCATTCGACAGAGGACTCCTTGATTCGCATTCAGGCTGCGTGGCTAAGCCTCCTATTGCTCGTCCCCGCCGTCGCATGGGCTCAGGACGACAACGCGGGTGGGCTGGGGCTCGATCTCACCGACGACAACGCCAAGAAGGACGAGCAGAAGAAAGACGAGGAGGTCATCCCGACTCCCGAGAAGAAGCCCGTCACTGAAACCCCGCCTGCGACGCCGAATGCAGAGCAGGGTGCGGCGCAGAAGAAGGACAACACGCTCGGCGAACGCGAGGTCATTCAGGACGACCGCGTGAAGAGCGTGCAGCGGAAGGTCTACCTCAAGAAACACCGCTTCGAGATCGCGCCGTTCATCGGCCTCTCGGTGAACGACCCGTACTATTCGAAGTGGGGCGCCAACGTTCGAGTGGGCTACTTCCTCGCGGACACGCTGTCGCTCGGCGTGCGCGCGCACTGGATGAACGTGGCCCGCACCGACGACGTGGTGATCGCCAAGCGCGACTTCCAGAGCCGCATCTTCTTCTCCGTACCCCAGTGGGGCGGCATCGCGGACGTGGAGTGGAGCCCGGTCTACGGCAAGGTCGCCTGGTTCAACTCGATCCTGCACTTCGACGGCTATCTGCTCGGCGGCGCGGGCGTGATGAACACGGAATCCTCGCTGAAGATCGGCCTCGCTCCCGCGGTGGAGGTTGGCGTCGGGATGCGCTTCGTGGCGAAGGACTTCCTCGCCGTGAACGCGTGTCTGCTCAACACCTCTTATGTAGATCAGCCCGTCGGCACGACGAAGGGCGCCACGCAGAACATCCTCACCTTGAACGCGGGCGTATCGATCTTCCTGCCGCTCAAGTCGACGGGCCGGGAGGCTGAATGATGAAGACGCTCTCTTCCTGGCTTTTGGTCCTCGCGCTGTTCCTGCCCGTCATCGCGCACGCGCAGAACACCGAAGAGGAAGCAGGCGACGTCTCTGAAGTGGACAAGGATCGCGTGGGCCCCCTGCGCGATCGCGTGCGTCCGGTCTCCGGAAATCTCTTCCTCAAGAAGGGCCGCTTCGAGCTCTCGCCCGGCGTTTCGGTTTCGTTCCGCGACGCGTTCTTCACCAAATACGTGTTCGGGCTGCAGCTCACGTATCACCCGCTGGAGTCGCTGGGGATCAGCCTGCACGGCGGCTACGCGCTGGACCTCGTCTCGGGCGCGGCGCAGATCTGCGTAACCACCGTCACTAACCAGCAGTCCACCCGCGGCTGCAAGTCGCCGACCTACGATCAGGTGAACGGCCGCGCGCCGGGGCAGATCACGCTGCTGGGCGGGCTCGATCTGCAGTGGTCTCCCATCTACGGGAAAATAGCGCTCGTCGCGGAACGCTTCGCGCACTTCGATCTCTATGGCCTCGCGGGTCCGACCTACGTCCAGTACCTCGGGCCGGCGGGCGCGGTGGGCAGCGTGTCGATGAACACCGTCGGCGGGAACGTCGGCGTGGGTGCGCGGTTCGTGTTCAACCGGTTCATCACGCTGCGCACGGAGCTGCGCGACCTCATCTACAGCGAGACGGTGCAGACCGGCTCGTCGCTCCGCAATCAGTTCTTCTTCGAGCTGGGGGTCAGCTTCTTCCTGCCGACCAGCTTCGGCGAAGGTGACGCATCATGAACAGGCTCTTCCGGTACCTCGCACTCGCCGTCTCGCTGACGATCGCCACGCCCGCGCTCGCGCAGTTCCAGGGGCTCGACCTCGGCGGCAAGAAGACGAAGAAGAAGAAGAAGTCCGGCGGCGGGTCCAAGTCGAACAACACCGACAAAGAGGACGAGAAGGACAAGGAAGAGGACAAAGGCTCGGGCGAGATGAAGCTGCCCGACACCGGCCTCGACCTTACCCAGCCGGACACGAACACCAACGCGAACAAGAACAACCCGCCGCCGGATCTCACCAAGGACAACGGCAAGACGAAGCAGGCGCCGGCGATGAGCTTCGAGGCGGTGGACGTCTCGGGCAAGACCGGTGACCGGCAGAAGCTGGAGGCCGCGCTCACGCAGTTCAAGAACGAGAACTACGAGCAGGCGGCGCTGTCGTCTTACGAGCTTCTCCAGGATCCGTCGCTCGCGGCGCTGCATCTCGAGGCGCGGTATCTGCTC
>JBJMQN010000706.1:0-6967 GCA_045802665.1 Myxococcaceae bacterium
GGACTGAAACCAGCTGCCCCACGTGAGCTTGTCGATCAGGCCGAACAGAAACGCCCAGAACGCGAGTACCGCGAACGCGTAGCCCGCATCGCGCCACCGCTTCCTGCCGAGCAGCATCAGCAGCGCGCCCACGCAGAACAGGCCGCACTGCAGCCGGATCAGCACCGCCAGTCCTAGCAGCGACGCGCCGACGATTCTCCTCGGCAGCGCGTTCGTCTTGTACGAATCGAGCAGGAGCACGAGGCCCCAGACCACCGGCGCCGCGGACGCTGTCTCGCTCATCGCGCGGTGTGAGAAGTAGAGCGGGACGGCGGTGAGGCCGAAGAGCGCGGCTCCGGCGATCGCGGTGTCCTCGGTCGACCGATAGACCTTCGCGAGGCGGTACGCGCCCCACGTGGCGATCACCCCGAGCGCCGCGAAGATCACCCGGATGAGCCGCAGATAATTCTCCGGCGCGTCGAGCCCTATCCACGACGAAACCTTCATCACCGCGCCAATCAGCGCGGGCAGCGTCCAGTTGCGAGCCCCCTCGAGGAACTCCCACGGGATGATCGAGTAGCCGAACGCGAGGCGGTGCCCCATCTCCAGCGACTGGTAGACCTCGTCAGGCCAGTAGATACCGACCTCGCTCCAGCCGAACCAGAGGCGAAGAATTGCGGAGACGGTCAGCAGTGCGGCCAACGCGATGAGCGGCCTCGAAAACGGCGCGGCGTTGGCATCAGCGGTCGGCTTCGAAGGCGACGGCGCGGTCTCGCTCGACGGCGCCGCTTCGCTCACGCCCGTCCCTCGTACGAGGCGATCTGCTCCAGCGTGAGCTTGCGGAGCTCAGCGGCGGAGGCGCCCTTCGCCTGGGCGCGGTACCACTCGACCGTGTGGGTCACGCACTCTTCGAAGCTCCAGCGCGGTTGCCAGGACAGCATCGCGGACGCCTTGTCGATCGCGAGCTTGAGCAGGGTCGCCTCATGCCGGGCGTTCGGATCCCGCTGGTCCTCCCAGCTCCCCTCGCCCCAGCTCTTCACGATCTGCTCGACCAGCTGCTTCACCGGCCGCGCCGAGTCCGCCTCCGGCCCGAAGTTGAACGCGTCGCAGTACCGGGCCGCGTCCTTCTCCAGCAGCCGCGCCGCGAGCGTGAGATATCCCGAGAGCGGCTCCAGCACGTGCTGCCACGGCCGCACCGCGTCCGGATTACGCACGCCAATCGCCTTGCCGTGTCTCAGCGCGGAGATCGCGTCCGGAACGATCCGATCCTTCGCCCAGTCGCCGCCGCCGATGACGTTGCCCGCTCTCGCCGACGCGAGCTTCACGCCGTGCTGACCGATCTTGTCCGGATGAAAGAAGCTGCGCCGCCACGAAGACGTCACCAGCTCCGCGGCACCCTTGCTCATCGAGTAGACGTCGTGGCCGCCCATCGCATCGTTCTCGCGATACGCGTACATCCACTCGCGGTTCTCGTAGCACTTGTCGGACGTGACGATGACGATGGCGCAGGGCTTCCCGCTCGCGCGCACAGCTTCGAGCACGTTCGCAGTCCCGGTGACGTTGGTCTCCAGCGTCTCCAACGGCTTGTCGTACGAGAGCCGCACCAGAGACTGCGCCGCGAGGTGAAAGACGACGTCCGGTTTGCTCGCGTCAAACGCCTTCTTCACCGAGTCCAGGCTTCGCACATCGCCTTCGACGTGCTCCGCGCTCTTCTGCACCGAGGCCGCGGTGAAGATCCCCTCACGTTGATCCGGCGGCAGCGCGAAGCCGGTCACCTTCGCGCCAATGCGCTCCAGCCACAGCGAGAGCCACGCGCCCTTGAAGCCCGTATGTCCGGTCAGCAGGACGCGCTTGCCGGAGAGCGACGACCACGGCGTCATCGCTTCTGCTTTCCCCACGTCTTCCACGGCGCCTCGCCGCGAGCCCACATGTCATTGAGCATGTTGAACTCACGCAGCGTGTCCATGGGCTGCCAGAAGCCCGCGTGCCGGTACGCGACGAGCTCGCCCGCGCCGGAGAGCTTCTTGAGCGGATCCAGCTCGAGCACGGTCTTCGGTCCGGTGCCGAGGAAGTCCCAGAAGCGCCGCCCGTCGCAGACGAAGAAGCCGCCGTTGATGAAGCCTTCGGTGGCCTGCGGCTTCTCGTTGAACTCGGTGACGCGGGTGTCGTCGAGCCGCATCTCGCCGAAGCGGCCGGGCGGGTGCACCGCGGTCACGGTGGTCACCTTGCCGTGGGACTTGTGGAACTTCATCAGCGTGTGGATGTCCACGTCCGCCACGCCGTCGCCGTAGGTGAGCAGGAACGGCTCGTCGCCTTCGACGTACTTGCGGACCGCCGCCACGCGCCCGCCGGTCATCGTGTCCTCGCCGGTCTCCGCGAGCGTGATCTTCCAGTCCTCATCTTCTCCGCTGGCCGCCGAGAGGATGTCCACCGCGCTGTTCTTCCCGAGCGTCACGGTGACGTCGCACGTCATTGCCCGATAGTTGAGGAAGAACTCCTTGATGAGCCAGCCCTTGTAACCGAGGCACAGCACGAACTCCTTCACCCCGTGAGAGGCGAAGATCTTCATGATGTGCCACACGATCGGCTTGCCGCCGATGGGGAGCATGGGCTTGGGGAGCTGGTCGGAGGCGTCGCGGATTCGCGTGCCCTGTCCGCCGCAGAGGATGACTGCCTTGGTGGCCATGGTGTTCGAGCTCTCTCGCTAGCGGATCTGCGGAGTCGGAATGGGCAGCACGAAGCGGCCGCCGGCCTTGTGATACCCGTCGAGCTGCTTCGCGATCTCGTCGAAGAAGTTCCACGCGAGGACGAGCAGGTGCTCCGGCTTCGCCTCCATCACGCGAGAGGGCGCCACCACTTCGATGTGCGTCCCCGGCATGAGGTGGTTCTGCTTGTACGGGCTGCGATCCGCCACGAAGTCGAGCAGGTCCTTGCCGATGCCGCAGTAGTTGGTGAGCACCACGCCCTTCGCCGCCGCGCCGTACGCCGCGAGGCGCTTGCCGTCCTTGCGCAGGCCGCGCAGAAAACCCGGCAGCTCCGCCTTCACCGTGCGCGTGCCCTCGGCGAACTTCTGCAGGCGAGGCATCGCGGTGAGGCCGGACGCCTTCTCCTGCGCGAGGTACCTGCCCACCGAAGGCTTCGGCTGCGCGTTCCTCTTTCCGCGCGCGATGACCGAGCCGCCGTGGAGTGGAATCTCCTCCACGTCCCAGAGCGTGAGGCCCGCCCGGCGGAAGAGCTCGTCGAGGGCGGTGACGGAGAAGTACGAGAGGTGCTCGTGATAAATTGTGTCGAACTCGAGCCCCTTCACCATCGGTTCGAGCCACGGCACCTCCACGTGGAGCACGCCATCGTCGGCGAGCCAGTGGCCGGCGCCTTCGATGAAGTCCACGACCTCTGGCACGTGCGCGACGACGTTGCGCGCGATGATGAGCTTCGCGGGGCCGACGGTCCTGCGCAGCTCACGCGCGAGCTTGCCGTTGAAGAAGTCCGCGTGCGTGGGGACGCCGTCCTTGATCGCGACCTCGGCGACGTTCTTCGCGGGCTCCACGCCCTGAATGCGGGCGAAGGCCTTGAAGGGCTTCAGGATGCAGCCGTCGTTCGAGGCGAGCTCGGCGACGAGATCCTTCTGGGCGAGGGAGAGCTCGGTCTTGTACCGATTCGCGAGCTGCTCACCCCAGCGAACGACCGTCTCGCTCATCGAGGAGAAGTAGATGTAGTCGGTGAAGATGTCCTTCGGATCCAGCATGTGCGTGAGCTGGACGTGGCTGCACCTGCTGCAGAAGGCGATCGCGAGCGGGTGCTTCTTCTCTGCTGCGATTTGCGCCGGGCCCTTGAGGAAGCTGTTCACCGGCGGCATGTCGCCGAGCGAGAGGACGTCCGCGAGCGAAGCCGAACCACAGATGCGGCACGCGGCGATGGGACTGGCCAAGAGGAGGCGCTCCGTCAGACAGCGAGAAGGGTGCTTCTGTGAGCGCGGAGAATCTTCGCGGCGGGGCCCTGCGTCAACCGGTGTCGCTCCGAGCGCAACGCCACCCGCTCCGGCCGGGGAGCGACCTGCCCCGACTCCGCCCAGGACCGCTCTTCGACGATGACGTCGGGCAGCTCCAGCGCCTCCGCGATCGTCCGGGCCCACTCCGCCTTGGTGAGGCAGTCAGGGCCTGCGAGGTGAACGATCCCGTCGGTGCCGTCGAAGAGCAGAGAGAGCGCCGAGTCCGCGAGCCATCCCGCGTACGTGGGGCAACCTGCCTGCCGGACGGGAACCATGAGCGGCTTCTTCGAAGAGGACGCGTCGACCACGCGGTAGACGAAATTCTTCCGCCGCTCCTCCGGCCCGAACACCCACGCGGTGCGAGCGATCAGCGAACGCCCTCGCGCGAGCAGGACCTCCTCCGCGACGCGCTTGTGCTTCGCGTAGACGCTGAGCGGATTGACCGCATCGCTCTCGACATAGAAAGGCTTCTTGCCGTCGAAGACGTGGTCGGTGGAGAAGAAGAGAATCCGGCAGTCCGGCGGAGCGAGCTCGGCGACGGTGCGGATCGTCTGAACGTTCTCGCGCTCGCTGCGAGCGGGATCCTGCTCGCACCCGTCGACATGAGGCCACGCCGCCCCGATCGCGAGGTGAGTCGGATTGAACCGATTGATCGCCGTCTGAACGTCGTCCGGCCGCGTGTAGTCCAACGCGACCGTCGCCTCGCCGCGCACATTGCGAGCGGTCCCGAGGATCTCCGCAAGCGCCCGTCCCCGCCGAGCGAGCTCCGTCCCCACGAGGCCGGACGCACCAATGATGAGGAGACGCGCGGGCATCTGCTGGGCCGCGAATACGTCAGGACGCCCGCGACTTCAACGGCCCATCGTGGACGAGCGGGAAACCCGCATCTTCGCCTTGAGAACCGAGCGCATACGAGGCAGCTTTCGCTCGTGCCTGACAGCGCTGCTCAGCAGCCCACCGTCCCCTCGTCATTCGGTCCCATGCTCCTCGCGGCGCTCCTCTTCGGCGGCGCCATCTACTACTCGCGCGGCGAATACACGGAGACGGCGATCGTCCCGGTCGTTGGAGCCTTGATCGTCGTCGCGATTCAGTTCGCGCAGGCTGCCGGGAAGCATGATGGCGCGTCGGGACTCTGGCAGGCGGCGGCCAGCATGGCTTTCGCCGCCTGCTTCGGCAGCGCGTTCTTCGCGTTCATGGACGCGCAGCCAATCATCTACCCGCACCAGGCGTGGACGGCGATCAAGGACGCGCAGCTCTGGGCGTTGGTCCTCGTGCTGACGTACATCCCGTTTCTGTGGGGGCGCCTGAAGGAACGGGCGGTGCTGAGGCATGTCCGGTTCGCCGCGTTCGGGCTTCTGCTCGCCTTCGGCGGATCGAAGGTCATCACGATCTCTCCGGAGCCGGTGATTGACGTGTGGACCGTGCAGCAGGCAGGCGCGGCGGTGCTGTCGTCCGGCGAGAATCCGTACACCACGATCCGGATGGCGGACTCGCACACGAACCAGGCCGGCTTCGTGCCGTACGTGTATCCGCCGACTCAGGTCTATCTCACGCTGCCCGCATGGAAGTTCGCGGGGGACGTGCGCTACAGCATGCTCGTGGCGCTGCTCGCGACCGGCACCATGCTCCGGCTGATCGCACGTCGCGGAAAGGGCGAGCAGACCCCGTCCATCCTGGAGGACGCTCCCGCACTGATGCTCTGGTTGAGCCCGAAGCTGCCTTTCATCCTCGAACAGTCGTGGGTGGATCCGATGCAGCTCATGCTGATCACCGCCGCGTTCACCGCCGCCGCGTATCGGAAGCGTCGGCTCACCACGATCCTGCTCGGCGTGGTGCTGACCGCGAAGCAGACCATGTTCTGGGCGGTGGGAATCGTGGGCCTGAGCCTCGGCCTACGACCCCGGGAATGGCTGGTCGTCGCAGGGGTCGGGGCGGCCGCGGTGCTCCCCTTCGCGATCTGGAACTTCGAGGCGCTCCGCTATGCGAACTTCACCTTCCTCAACGGGCTGCCGCCGAGATCCGAGGCGCTCACGGTGCTCAACTGGGCCCAGCGCGTTTTCCATTACGACATCAACCCGCGGATCGCCTTCCCGCTCACGGCGCTGGTCGTGCTTGCGGCGTTCTTCTGGTTCCGAGGCTCGCTCGCGCGCACTGCGATCGCCGTCGCGTTCGCGTACGCGATCTTCTTCATGTTCAACAAGTGGGCGTTCGCGAACTACTACTTCCTCCTGATGGGCCTCGCGTGCCTCGCCGCCGCGTGCGCGGTGCACACCGAGCCCGGTTGGGAAGGCTGGTGGCCGCCGCTCGGGGAATGGTTCGCCCGGCTGCGCGGAAGACGCGCTACCGCTTCACCGCCGAAACCGTGAGCGCTACCGCTTCACTGCCGAAACCGTGAGCGCGGCTGGCCGGTTTGCCGCCGCGGCCAGCGCTTCGAGCGGCACCGAGAGCGCGAACACGGGAGCGCCGAGGATCACCGATCCCGCGAGGTGCGCCGCGACGGAGGCGGCAGACATCCGGGAGAGCGCCCCACGATCCTTCACCACCTCGTAGAGGTAGTTGTTGTGCGGAAGCACGCGGTTGAGCGCGCTCTGGACCCAGCCGCTGCTGCCGTACTCGGGGAAGAACTTCCGTTCGCGATCCAGCTGGAAGCCCGCGCGCGAGAGCGTCTCCGACAACGTTCCTGGCTCGAAGTGAAGCAGGTGCCGTGGCGGATCCAGATGGAACCACGAGCCGCCGAAGACCTGACTCTGCACGCTCTGGAAGTTGGGCACCGAGATGATCAACGCGCCTCCCGGATTGAGCAGCTCCGAGAGCTTGCGCAGGGTCTCGACCGGCGTGTGCAGGTGCTCGAGGACGTGCCAGAGGGTGATCACATCGAACTTGCCCAGCTTCGGCGCGGCGTCCTCGAGCGGCGCGCGGATGAGCTGCAGATGTTCTTCGACGGTGGGCTCGCCCAGTGAGAACGGCTCCAGCCCGACGGCCTCGTAACCGTGCTCGCCC
>JBJMQN010000707.1:0-5158 GCA_045802665.1 Myxococcaceae bacterium
AACGACGTCTGCGACGGCGCGGGCGCGTGCACTCACCCGGCGAAGACCGGCACCGCATGCAACGACGGCAACGCATGCACCTGGGGCGACACGTGCAACGCGGCGGCGCAGTGCGTGGGCAACGCGATCAGCTGCGTGAGCGACACGTGCAACGCGCGCTCGTGCAACGGCACCGCGAGCTGCACCGTGACCCCGCAGAACGAAGGCGCCAGCTGCGCCGGCGGCACCGCCTGCTACGGCTACTACTGCCGCTCTGGCTCGTGCGCGGGTCAGCCGATCAACGACGGCGCGGTGTGCGGCGCGAACAACGAGTGCAACGTGGACATCTGCAGCGGCGGCGGCTGCGTGAACGTGCCTCAACGTCAGGGCCTGCGGTGCTACGCGGCGTCTCGCGATTGCTGTAACCCGAGCTGCAACGCCGGATCGTGCAGCGCCTGCGTCGCGCGCTGCCCGTCGACGAGGCCGAACGCATGCGAAGCGGGGATCGCAGGCGGCGGTACGAACTGGCACTGCAAGACCGACGCTCAGGTGAGCACCGCCGGCTGCAGCACCGTGCCGCTCTGCTACTGAAACCCTCAAAAGCAAAAACGCCGCCGAGGATCTGATCCCCGGCGGCGTTCTGACTTCGTTCTGGGCTTAGTACCGGTAGTGATCCGGCTTGAACGGGCCGGTCGTCGGGACGCCGAGGTACTTCGCCTGCTCAGCGGTGAGCTTGGTGAGCTTCACGCCGACCTTGGCGAGGTGGAGCATCGCGACCTTCTCATCCAGCGCCTTGGGCAGCACGTAGACCTTGCCCTTCTCGAACTTGTTGCCGGTGTCGAGCGCGCCCCAGAGCGCCAGCTGCGCGATCGTCTGGTTCGAGAACGAGTTGGACATCACGAACGACGGGTGGCCGTCGGCGCAGCCCAGGTTCACGAGGCGGCCGCGCGCGAGCACGATGATCTTCTTGCCGTCCGGGAAGATGAACTGGTCCACCTGCGGCTTGATGTTCTGCTCGCGGATCTCCGGGTGCTTCTCCAGCCACGCGATCTGAATCTCAGAGTCGAAGTCACCGATGTTCGCGAGGATGGCGCCGTCCTTCATCTTCGTCATGTGCTCGCCGGTCACGACGTCCGAGCAGCCCGTCGCGGTCACGATCATGTCCGCCATCGGAGCGGCCTCTTCCATCGTGGTGACCTGGAAGCCTTCCATCGCGGCCTGCAGCGCGCAGATGGGATCGATCTCGGTCACGATCACCCGAGCGCCGAGGCCCTTCGCCGCCTGAGCGCAGCCCTTGCCGACATCGCCGTAGCCCGCGACGACCACGACCTTGCCGGCGACCATCACGCCGGTGGCGCGCTTGATGCCGTCCATCAGCGATTCGCGGCAGCCGTAGAGGTTGTCGAACTTGGACTTGGTGACCGAGTCATTGACGTTGATCGCCGCGCACTTGAGCTTGCCCTGCTTGGACATCTCGTAGAGGCGGTGCACGCCGGTGGTGGTCTCCTCGGAGAGGCCGCGGATTCCGTCCGGGCCGTTGAACAGCTCCGGGTGCTTCTCGTGGATCCAGATGGTGAGATCACCACCGTCGTCCAGGATCATGTTCGGGCCCTTGCCGCCCTGGAACGCGAAGATCTGCTGCTCGAGGCACCAGTCGTACTCCTCCAGCGTCTCGCCCTTCCACGCGAACACCGGGACGCCGGCCTTCGCGATCGCCGCCGCCGCGTTGTCCTGCGTCGAGAAGATGTTGCATGAGGTCCAGGTGACTTCCGCGCCGAGAGACTTGAGCGTCTCGATCAGCACCGCGGTCTCGATGGTCATGTGCAGACAGCCGGCGATGCGCGCGCCCTTGAGCGGCTGCTTGCCCTTGTACTCGTCGCGGATCGCCATCAGGCCGGGCATTTCCTTCTCGGCGATCTGGATCTCTTTGCGGCCCCACTCGGCGAGGGAGATGTCGGCGACCTTGTAGGCGGGGAACTCAGTGCGGTGATTCACGGTACGGCTCCTTGGTTTTGGAACTGCTTTTGAACGGCGGACTACTTGCGAGCAATCCACGCATGCCACTCGAGCTGGGCGTCAGGCCCTTCCCGGTGGAACGCGGGGGAGATGTTGAAATCGGAGAGCGGCTGAAGGCCCGAGCCCTTGAGCTGCGCGTTGAGCTCCTTCGCGCCAAAGCCCTGCCACACGTCGCCCTGCTCATCGCGCATCGCCTCTTCGGAGTGCGAGAGGTAGTCCAGCACCACGAGGTGGCCGCCCTTCTTGAGCAGCCGGGCAAAGGCGGAGAGCGCCGAGATGGGCCGCGAGGCGTGATGAAGCGATCGCGACGCGTAGACGAGATCCGCGCCGCCCGCCGCGTCCACGCGCTGCAGCAAAGCGACGTCGTCGAACGTTCCCGGAAACAGCGACACGTTGATGAACCCGCGCGCTTCGATGCGCGAAGAGCACCGGGCGAGCTGAGCCCGCGAACGGTCCACCGCGATCACCCGCGAGTACAGCGGAGCGAGGATGTCGAGCAGCAGCCCCTCGCCGGTCCCCGCATCGATCGCCAACTCCCGGCCCGGGAGTAGCGGAGCCAACGCGGCGAGGTGTCCGAGGTGAGCGGGGGAGGTGAGCGACTCCGGCTCGTGCGCATGGGCGTGAGCCTCATCGAACAGCGCGCGCCCCGACTCCTCGCGCTGCGCAACGACCTTCGGAACCCGAGCGAGCGATCCATCCACCAGACACAGCCGCCGCCCCTCCGAAACCGCGTCCTCGAGCACCGCGTCGTCTGAATCAATCGCCGCGTGAAGGAACGTGCGAGTCCCATCCCGCCGAGCGTGCAGCAGCCCCGCCTGCCGAAGCGGGGCGACCTTCCGGCTCATCTGCGGCTGGCTGTCGCGGAGCAGCTCCGACAGCTCACCGACCGAGAGCTCTTCTTCCGCGCAAAGCGAAAGGATCTGCAGCCGGTCCGGATCAGAAAGAAGCCGGAACAGCTCCACCCGCGGAAGCGCCGGATGCCCCTTCGCCGACTGATGGTGCGCGTGAGCAGAAGCCACGTTCCTTTCTATATGTATTTATGCGCATGGATGCAAACGATCCTGAAGGAGTGAGTTTGTGGGTTTATGGGCCAATAGATATGGTTACCCATATGAAGACGACGGTCGAGCTTGCCGATGCACTTCTCGTCGAGGCAAAACGCCTGGCGGCGAGAGAGAAACGCACGCTCCGCGAGGTCCTCGAGGAGGGGCTTCGCCTCGTGCTCGATGACCGCGGCGCCAGACAGAAGCAGCCGTTCCAGATGGTCACTTTCGGCGTCGGCGGACTGCAGCCCGAGGTGCGCGAAGGCGACTGGCAGCAGCTCCGCGCGCTCATTTACGAGGGGCAGGGCGGGTGATCGCCGTCGACACGAACATCCTCGTCTACGCGCATCGGCCGGATTCGAGCTGGCACCAACCTGCGCTGAGCCGGCTGACGGAGCTCGCCTCGAGCGGCGCCACGTGGGCCATCCCCTGGCCGTGCGTGCACGAGTTTCTCGCCACGGTCACCCACCCACGGGTCTTCAAGAACCCGACTCCGACGACCATCGCCCTGGCTGCGATGGACCAGTTCGCAAAATTGAGCAGCCTGCGGTTCATCGGCGAGACGGAGGGCTACTACGAGCTCTTCGCCTCACTGGTCCAGAGCGCCGCGGTGGTCGGCCCGATGGTTCATGACGCGAGGGTCGCCGCGCTCTGTTTGCATCACGGTGTCAGCGAGCTGTGGACCGCTGACCGGGACTTCGGGCGATTTCCGAAGCTGCGGACCCGTAACCCGCTCGTCGGTCAGTGAGGAGCGTGCAGCTCGTTAAGCCGTTCCTCTTCGTCGGCACACGAAGATCAGCACGTCGTTCCACATCGCGAAGCGGCGCCGAGCTCGAGCAGCGTCTCCGCTCGACCGTGCGCCGCCGCCTCGATCAACTCGCGATACTGCTCGGTCTCCTCCGCGTGATCGGCGGGCGGATCGATCAACCGGTACCAATCAACGAGCTCGCCGTAGAGGAGTTCCTTCATCGCGCCGATCGTCTCCGGAAGTTGCAGTGCGTTACACCTCGTCGATCTCCATGAATTCGGCCGCCAACTCAGCCATACAACCGCCCCATGACCGCAGCTCTCGCACTCGCGCTCGTCCTCTCGGCAGCGCCCACAGGTGAAAAGCCCATGTCCTTCTACGATCTCAAGATGCAGTCGCTGGACGGAAAGCCGGTGGATCTCTCCACTTACAAAGGCAAGGTCCTGCTCGTCGTGAACACCGCGTCGGAGTGCGGCTTCACGCCTCAGTACCAGGGGCTCGAGAAGCTCTACGAACAGCTCAAGGAGAAGAACGTGGTCGTCCTCGGCTTCCCGTCCAACGACTTCGGCGGCCAGGAGCCTGGCACCGCTCCGGAGATCAAGAAGTTCTGTGAGCTGCGCTTCCACGTGCAGTTCCCGATGATGGAGAAGGTGAAGACGAAGGGACCGGACCAGTCGCCCATCTACAAGTTCCTCTCCAGCAAGCACGGCGAGCCACAGTGGAACTTCCACAAGTACGTCGTCGGCAAGGACGGTCAGGTCGCCGCCGCGTTCAAGAGCGACGTGAAGCCCGACAGCCCGGAGCTGAAACGCGCGATCGACGCGGCGCTCGCGGCCAAGTGAGCTGCCAGCGCTTCCGCGCGAACAGCGGACGCAGACCATCCGGCACCCCTACGTCCCCTGTGCCGGCGCCGGTTGAACTACGCTGCCGCTGCTTCAATGCCCACCGGCGATCAGCAGACCTTGAACGATGCCTTCGCGTCGAAGAATGACGCGGACCTGTTCGCCATCGCGCGAGGGTCTTCGGAGGACTTCACCGAGCTCGCGCGGGAGACCGCTCGTCAGCTGCTCACCGCGCGCGGGTATGACGTCGGCAAGTTGATGGCGGACGCCGATGAGCGTCAGAGCGCGGAGCGCGATCGAATCGAAAAGCTTCGCGCGCGCGCGAGCGGCTTTGCTGAGGCAGGCAAAACGCGAGGTGTCTGCCTCTCTTGTGGCGCGACAGATCCATCCGAAATGGCGACGCTGTTCGCTCGCAAGATTCAGCTTCCGGCGCACGAACATCTTCCGGACCGCCTCGACGTCGAGCTCCCGCTTTGCCGGGACTGCGCTCCGAAACATCGGATCCCGCGAATCCCCGTCTGGGTTCCGAC
>JBJMQN010000708.1:0-6165 GCA_045802665.1 Myxococcaceae bacterium
ACCGGTCCCGGCGGCTGCGAAGGTTGCGGCGGCGGCTCGGCCGCGATCATGTTCCTGCCGCTGATCGGCTTCGCGTATTTCCGACGCCGCAGCGTGCGATGACGAGCGCAGTGTCGGCGCGTTCGGGTGCGAGCTCGCGTCGGACGATGGCGCTCATCGGAATCCTTTTCTTCTCGGTCGTCGTCTGCGCCTGCGACAACAACCAGAAGCACTACGACAAGGCGCTCGCTCAGTACGACGCGTTGATCAGCGCGCACCGGCCGCTCGCGGACGAGCAGTACTCCGAGGTGGTGAAGGAGCTCTCGGTGATTCCTTCCAGCGATCCGCTCTTTCCGAAGGCGAAGCGGATCATCGACGCGATCGAGACGGCACGAAAGCCGCTGCCTCCGAGGCCGCTGGCGACGGTGGGCTCGGGGTCTGGCGATGCGCTGGAGCAGAAGCGCGGTGAATGCGCGGAGCTCGCGAAGGCGTACGGAGAGGCGGCGGATGGGGGACGCGAGGCCGCTCGGGTGAAGTTGGCTGCCTGCCGCGAGGAGCTGGAACGGGTCAGCGCGGCCCAGGCCCACGCGGATGAGCCCGGCGCGACGCCTGAGGTGCACCTCATGGATGGCGGAGTGGTGGAGACCCTCCGGATCGAATGCGCTCAGTGGCGAGCGCAGCTCACCCTGCCGAACGTGGATCGCGACCGGGTGCTCAAGAGCCTCCAGCTCAACTCCGACAAGCTGAAGATGCTCGACGCGCCACCGGGGCCCTGCGCGTACGACGCGCACTGACCACTCCCCACATCGGAGTGAGCGTGCAACTGAGCAGCAGCGGGCTACGCGCTTCTCCGCAGATCCCGTCTCAGAGCTTTCTCGCTATGGTCCGCGGCC
Organism: Myxococcaceae bacterium; assembly: GCA_045802665.1. Lineage (GTDB taxonomy): Bacteria > Myxococcota > Myxococcia > Myxococcales > Myxococcaceae > JBJMQN01. The sequence continues at coordinate 873 of JBJMQN010000708.1, forward strand.
CTGTCGAGACCGCGCGCGCGAACAGCAAGAGGAAGTGAATGGACAAGGAGACGATGAACAAGCTGCTCACCGTGGGCGTGCAGAACGGCGCCTCGGACATTCACTTCCGTCCCGGAGATCCGCCGACGTACCGCGTGAACGGCTCGCTCAGGGCGCTGAAGGCCGAGAAGCTGCTCCCGGCGCACACGAAGCAGATCGCGCTGAATCTGATCTCGGACGCGCTGGTGCAGAACCAGATCGACGCGGTGCAGGAGTGGGACGGCAGCTACGGCGTGCAGGGCGTCGGGCGCTTCCGCGTGAACGTGTTCCGGCAGCGGAACTCACTCGCGGCGATTCTCCGGATCATTCCGCAGGACGTGCCGACGATCGCTTCGCTGGGCTTGCCTGACGTGCTGAAGAAAATCGCGAGCGAAGAGCGCGGGCTCGTCCTCGTCACTGGCGCCACCGGCTCCGGAAAGTCGTCGACGCTGGCCGCGATGATCAGCCACATCAACGCGACCGAGAGCGTGCACATCCTCACCATCGAGGACCCGATCGAGTTCGTGCACAAGAACCAGAAGGCTTCGGTGAGCCAGCGCGAGATCGGCGTCGACACCGAGAACTTCAACGTCGCGCTGCGCGCCGCGCTCCGGCAGGACCCGGACGTCATCCTCGTGGGCGAGATGCGCGACACCGAGACGATCGACATCGCGCTCAAGGCCGCGGAGACCGGGCACCTGGTCTTCTCCACCGTGCACACCACGGATGTCGCGAAGACCGTTGGCCGCCTCACCTCGGTGTTCGGCCCCGAGGAGCAGGCGATGGTGCGGATGCGCCTCGCGGACAACTTGAAGGGCGTCGTCAGTCAGCGGCTCTTACCCAAGGCGGACGGCAAGGGCCGCGTCGTGGCGCTGGAGATCATGGTCCAGACCAAGACCGTGCAGGAGTACGTGCGGGATTCTTCGAAGACCGCCGGCCTGAAAGACGTGCTGGAGAAGGGCGCCGACACCTACGGCATGCAGTCGTTCGATCAGCACCTGTCGCGGCTGTACAAGGAAGGGCTCATCACGCTCGAGACCGCGCAGTCCGCGGCGAGCAACCCGGCCGACTTCCAGCGCGCGCTCAACTTCGAGTGAGAAACAAAATCGGCGGAGCCCCGTGAAGGACTCCGCCGAGCTCGATTCACTTCGAAGCTGACCTCAGCTGCCCGAGTAGATGCCCACCGCGCCCGGGCTGCTGCCCTGCCCGTCGAACGTGACGAGGATCTTCCGCGAGCCCCCGCTGCCCATGGACTGCACGTCCGTCACCGGAAGGTTCGCGAGGTTCGGGCCGAACACCGACAGCGAGTAGTGCGTCACCTGTCCGCCCTTGATGCGGTTCACGCCGCCGCCCCAACGCGCGCCCGCCCAGATGCTGCCGTCCAGCGGATCCGCTTCCACCGCGGAGACGTTGCTCGAGATGAGGTCGTTCTTCAGATACCCGAGCACGGTGCCGGAGCTCGACACGTGCGCCATGCCGTTCGCCGCCGAGCCCACCCAGAACGTTCCATCGCCATTCGTCGCGGCGCCGAAGACGGTGTCGTCAGTGCGTTCTGAGGCGATCGAGTCGTTCGCCACGGCATCGGGCCAGATGTCCCACTTGAACGCCGCGTTGCCCTCGGTGTCACTCTGTCCGCCCCAGTAGCCTGCCGCCGCGTTCGAGAGGCCGCCGTGCGTGCCGAACGTGAAGAGCGTGCTGCGGTTGATGCCGCCGAAGAAGACGTTGTGCGTGTTCGGATCGACGACGACGCCGCGGTAATCGCCGGTGAGGAGGGCCTCGCCCGCAGAGCGGCTGTTGCCCGGATAGCCGTTCACCGCCGGATGGACGTGCTCCATCAAGCCCGAGCAGGACTGATTGCCGTTGCAGGTGTTGTTGCCGGTGTAGTTCGCATCGCCCATCGCGAAGCCGTGGTTGGCGCCGAACCAGATGCGGCTCGCGGCCTTGTCCCAGACGAGGCGATAGATGTTGCAGAGCTTCTCGCGGCCGCGCGGCTCGTTCGGAGGAGCGGACGCCGGACCGCTGAAGATGTCGTAGTGCACGACGCTGATGCCGCTGGAGGTGAGCTTCACCTTGTCCGCATCGCCGCTCTTGTAGATGGACGGATCCGGGTTCGCGTTGTCCCAGTTGCCCTCGCAGTCCACCTGGCCGGGACCAGGCGGCTTGCCCTCGTAGCCCACGAACACGGTGCCCGAAGGACCGCCTTCCACGGAGATGACTTTGAGGTAGTGCGGCCCCGGCGCGTCGCTGCCGTCCGGCATGAAGCCGTAGGGATGGAGGCCATCGGCCATGGTGAACTTCTCGAACGTGGTCGCGCCCGGACGCAGCAGGAACAGGCCGTCCTCACCGCCCGCCACCCAGAGGTTGCCGCCTTCGTCCGCGCTGATGCCGTAGAGGTGCGCGGGCAGTCCGTCCTGCGGTCCGTAGAAGGTCCAACCGGCGCTGTTCGGGAAGTTGATCGGCGGGAGGCCCGCGTCAGGCGTGCCCGCGTCCACCGGAGCGCTGCCCGCGTCGATCGGCCCCGTGCCGGCGTCCTTCGCGGGAGTCCCTGCGTCCGGCTTCACTCCTGCGTCAGGCTTTGGCGTCGTGCCCGCGTCAGCCCCGTTCGGATTTCCGCCCGGCGGCGTCGTGGTCCCGCCTGAATCCGGCGGGCTCTGCTCTTCAACCGGCGTCGACTCGTGCTGACCGGAATCCATCCCACCGCAGCCCGCCCACAACAGCGCTCCCAGGATTGCGCCCCGCACCGCCCAAGCTCCCCGCCCCATCGAACTCCCCCGTTTCAGATGTCCCGCACGGCTCGAAGGCCCGTGCCCCAACTCCGCGCATTGCAGACGCGGGGCCAGTTGCGCTCCCTCTGATCAGGAGCGGACGGCCGGAACGATCTGAAGACTCTTCAGTCGCGAGATCGGTCGAAATTTCAGAGTGGGAAAAGGTTTTCCCACTCAGTCCCGGACCTCAGGTCAGTACTTGCAGTAGTCCGGACAGCCGCTGAGGCTCACGTACGTCTCGCCAGGGGCGCAATTCGCGGCGCTGGAGGGCGTGCAGTGATTCGTGTAGGGCGCGACGGTCCGGCAGAGCTGCCCGCGCGGACATTGCGAGTTCGCCGTACAGCCGTTGCAGCGGCCGCTCGTATTCGCGGGCGAGCTGCTGCAGGAGGTGGCGCTCACGGTCTGGCAGGTGTCACCCGTCGCGCAGGCCGAGCCGCAGCCGCCGCAGTTGCCTTCGTCCGTGGAGATGTCCTTCTGCGCGCCGCCGCAGCAGACGTCCGCGGGGTTACTTCCCCACTGGTACCCGTTCGATCGAGCGGTACACGTGCCATGGCTCCCCGTGATGTTGCACGCGTTGCAGCCGCCGGAGCAGGTGGAGTTGCAGCAGTAGCCGTCCACGCAGTTGCCCGAGTTGCACATTCTTGCGCGGGTGCACGTTCCGCCATTCGCCTTGTCCTGCACGCACGAGGTTCCGTTGCAGAAGTAACCGGTCACGCAGTCGTTGTCGGCGTTGCAGCTCGCCGGGCAGTTGGCGCCGCCCGCGCAGACGTACGGGCTGCAGGACGGGCTTCCGGCGTAGCCCTGCGCCTGCGTGCTGCACGTGCCCACGCTGCCGGAGAGGTTGCACGCGTTACAGCTGCCGGTGCACGCCGTGTTGCAGCAGACGCTGTTCACGCAGTTGCCCGAGCCGCACTGGTTGGCGGCGGTGCACGCCCCGCCGTTTGTCTTCTTCGGAATGCAGGCGCCGCCGCTGCAGTAGTCGCCGGAGGTGCAGTTCGTGTCGACGGTGCAGCTCGTCGGGCAGCTCGTCGTCGTGCCGTTGCAGACGTACGCGCCGCAGCTCGGGCTCCCCGCCGCGCCCGAGGCGAGCGTGGCGCAGGTGCCCTGCGAGCCAGCGACGTTACAGGCGTCGCAGCTCCCCGAGCAGGCGGAGTTACAGCAGTAGCCGTCGATGCAGTTGCCGGAGGTGCACTCGCTGCTGATCGAGCAGGTGCCGCCATTGGCCTTCTTCGGCAGGCAGGCCCCGCCGCTGCAGTAGTCTCCGCTCACGCAGTCCGTGTCGACGCCGCAGCTCGTCGGGCAGCTCGCTGAACTTCCGCTGCAGACGAACGCGCCGCACGAGGGGTCCGTCGCGCCATGGGGCTGGTTGGCGCAGGTGCCCACCGAGCCCGACAGGTTGCACGCGTCGCACGCGCCGCCACACGCGGAGTTGCAGCACACGCCGTCCACGCAATTGCCGGACGTGCATTGGTTGGTGGCGCTGCACGCGACACCGTTGGTGTTCTTCGCGATGCACACGCCGCCGCTGCAGTAGTTGCCGGCGGCGCAGTTGGTGTCGACCGTGCAGCTCGTGGGACAGCTCGTCGTGCTCCCGTTGCAGACATAGACGCCGCAGGACGGAGTTCCCTGCGCTCCCGACGCGAGCGTGGAGCAGGTGCCCACCGAGCCCGCCACGTTGCAGGCATCGCACGCGCCGCCGCACGCGGAGTTGCAGCAGACGCCGTCCACGCAGTTGCCGGACGTGCACTGGTTGGTGCCGGTGCAGGCGACGCCGTTCGTCTTCTTCGCGACGCACGCGCCACCGCTGCAGTAGTCGCCGTTCACGCAATCCGTATCGGCCGAGCAGCTCGTCGGGCAGCTGGAGGAACTTCCGTTGCAGACGAACGCTCCGCACGAAGGATCCGTTCCGCCCTGCGGAAGGTTGGTGCAAATGCCCACGGTGCCGGACAGGTTGCAGGCATCGCACGCGCCGCCGCACGCGGAGTTGCAGCAGACGCCGTCCACGCACTGATTCGAAGTGCAGTCGGAGGCCAGAGAACAGCTCTGCCCATTGCCCTTCTTGCCGACGCAGACGTTGGCGCTTGTGCAGGTGCTTCCCGCGGTGCAGTCGGCGGGCCCCGTACAGCTGGTGCTGCAGGAGGAGCCAGCGCCACACAGGAACGGCGCGCAGGACGGACTGCCCGCGGTTCCGGCGCCAGAGGGCGAACAGGTGCCGAGCTGGCCCGCGACGTTGCACGCGTCGCAGCTGCCACTGCAGCTGCTGTTGCAGCAGTAGCCGTCCACGCAGTTGCCGGAGGTGCACTGCGCCGTCGCGGTGCAGCTCGCGCCGTTTGTCTTCTTCGGCACGCACGTCCCTCCGCTGCAGAAGCTCGTCGCGCTGCACTGCGCGTTGGTCGTGCAGGAGGTCGGGCAGCTGGAAGACGATCCACTGCACACGAAGTTGCCGCAGCCGTTCCCGGGACTGCCGCTCGCTTCGGGCGTGCAGCTGCCCACGCTGCCGGCGAGGTTGC
>JBJMQN010000709.1:0-4532 GCA_045802665.1 Myxococcaceae bacterium
GCTTCTGAAGGACCGCATCGTGCTGCTCGGGACGGAGGTCACAGACGAGATCGCGAACGTGATCGTCGCCCAGCTCTTGTTCCTCGAGTCGGATGATCCCGACAAGGACATCAACCTCTACATCAACTCGCCGGGTGGCTCGGTGACCGCGGGGCTCGCGATCTACGACACCATGCAGTACGTGAAGCCGAACGTCTCCACGATCTGCATCGGTCAGGCAGCGTCCATGGGAGCGGTCCTGCTGCTCGCCGGCGCCAAGGGCAAGCGCTTCGCACTCCCGAACGCCCGGATCATGATTCACCAGCCGATGGGCGGCGCGCGCGGTCAGGCCACCGACATCGACATCCAGGCGCGAGAGATTCTGCGCATGCGCGCCAAGCTGAACGAGATCGTCCACAAGCACACCGGCACGCCGATTGAGCGAGTGGAGAAGGACACCGAGCGCGACTACTTCATGGGTCCGATCGAAGCGAAGCAGTACGGGATCATCGACGAGGTCGTGACGCAGAAGAAGGCCGTGCCGCCGAAGGAAGAGAAGAAGTAGCTCCGCGGTAATCTCGGTAAGCAAAGAGGGTTCAGGGTCCCCGATGAAGGGTGAGCCTGGACCCTCTCGCTTTTTCGGTGAGCGACCCCGGGAAGTCTCAGCTCGCCGCCTGAACCCGCGAGTCGGCCTGCTTCACCGTCCGCCGCTTCGGCTCCGAGCCATCGCGAGCCGCCCAGAACCCGGACAGCTGCGGCCACAGCGTCTTCGCGGCGGAACGAGACACGACCGCGCCCACGTGTCCGCCGTTCAGGTGGATCCGCGTCTTGTCCGAAGCACTGACACGGTCCAGCAGCACCGCCGCACTCGCCGTCGGCACGATGTTGTCGTGCTCGAACGTGACCGCCAGCGTCGGCATCGAGATGTTCTCGAGCCGCACCGGAGTCCCCGACAGCGCGAACGTGCCCTTCATCAGCGCGTCGCCCCGGTACAGCTCCTCGATGTACGTGCGGTACGCCTCGCCCGGGAACGAGACGTTGTCGTTCCCCCACGTCTCCAGCGCGAAGAACCCGTCGAGGAACTCGTCGTTGTCCAGCTTGTCGACGATGCCCACCGCCTTCGCGAGGTTCAGCGTCGGTCGGAGCATGTGAAACGCGGCCTGCATGAGCTGCCAAGGGACATTTCCGAACGCGTCCGTCACGGCTCCGACGTCGAACTGCGCGGAGCCAGTCCACGACGTCAGCAGTCCGTCATCTTTGAACGCGACCGGCGCGGCGAGAGCGACCAGCGAAGCGATGTGCTCTGGCCTCGCCGCCGCGTGAATCACCGAAAGCGTGCCGCCGAGGCAGTATCCGAGCACGTGGGCTTTTCCGCTCGGAGAGGTCGCAGCGACTTTCCGAATCGCTCGGCCCAGATACCGATCGCAGATCTCGTCGAAGCTGAGGAACCTGTCCTCCGGTCCGGGCGTGCCCCAATCGATGATGTAGACGTCGTGGCCCTGCGCGACCATCCACTCGGCGAAGCTTTTCCCGGGCATGAGATCGAGCACGTAGTGGCGGTTGATCAGCGACGGAACCAACAGCACCGGCGTGCGGTAGCGAGGTCCGCCCGGGCGCGGCGTGTAGCGCAGGAGCTGCCATTTGTTCTCGCGATGCACGACGGAAGACGGCGTCGTGCCCACGTCCGGTGGCGGTTTCCCTCGCCGCAGCAGCATCGAGGTCAGGCGGACCAGCGAGCTCATCGGTACAGCGCCTCCAGCTCGGTCTTGAACGTCTCGTAGACCTTCTTCCGCTTCACCTTCAGCGTGGGCGTGAGGAGCCCGTTCGCCACGGTGAGCGGTTGCGCGATTACCGCGAACTTCTTCAAGGTCTCATACGACGGCAACGACGCGTTCACGCGATCCAGACGCCGCTGCACCAGCGCCTTCACCGCCTCCGGGCGGGCCGACGCGGCCACTCCATCCGAATCCAACTGCGCGTTCACCGCCGCCTCGTTCAGCCACACGCCCGCGGTCAGGTACGACTTGCCGTCGCCGTAAACCACCAGGTGCGCGATGAACGGGTCGTCGCAGAAGCGGACCTCGATGTTCGCCGGCGGCACGTTCTTTCCGCCGGACGTCACGAGGATGTCCTTCTTGCGATCGATGATCTGCAGGAAGCCATCCTCGGTCCAACGGCCCACATCGCCCGTCTTCAGCCAGCCGTCCTCGGTGAACGCGTTCGTCGTCGCGGCCGGATCCTTGTGGTACCCGCCGAAGATCGACGCACCGCGCGCGAGGATCTCTCCATCCTCCGCGAGCTTCAGCTCCACGGACGGGAGCGGCTTGCCCACCGAGTCGAACCGGAACGCGTCCGGACGATTCAGCGTCAGCGTGGGCGAGGCCTCGGTGAGTCCGTAGCCTTCGATGATCAGAAGGCCCGCCTCGTGGAAGAACTCCTTCACCTCGCGCTTGAGCCCCGCGCCGCCGGACAGACAGAAACGCAGCTTCCCGCCGGTGATCTCGCGCAGCTTCGCGTGACGCCTGGCCGTCCCTTCCTCCGCCATCGCCGCCATCGCGAGCTTCTCCCAGTACGCGGGAACGCTCATGAAGATCTGCGGGTGAACCTCCGGCAGCAGCTTCAGCACGGTCGTCGGATCGCAGAGGTAGCTCGTGAACCCCAGCGTGTTTCCGAGGCACGCCTCCCCGAACCCGAAGATGTGGCTCATCGGCAGCCAGAGCAGATCCACCGCGTTCTCATCCACGAGCGACGCGTTGTTGCGCAGCCAATCCAGTCCGTTCACGCCGACGTTGCGGTGGGTGAGCGGAACGCCTTTGGGCTGACCGGAGGTGCCGCTCGTGTAGAGCATCATCCCGGGCTGATCCAGAGAGACCGCGTGCATCGTGCGCAGAAAGAGCGCGGGCTCCTCTTCGCCGCGGTGAGCGCCGAGAGACAGCGCTCGGGACCATGGAACGATCTTGCGCTCGACCTCGGCGAACGCGGGCACCTTCGCACCCTTGCTCCGCGCGTCTTCCAGCACCTTCGCGACATCGATCGAATCGGACAGCAGCACGATCCGCCGCACGTTGCCGTAGTCGCCCCACGCCTCCAGCACTCGCGCGAGCAGCCCGGCAGAATCCACGAACACCACCTGCGCGTCCGAGTGCGAGACCACGTACGCCGCCTGCTCCGCCGTGCTCGCCGGATAGATCGGCACCATCACGCCGCCCGCCGCCTGAATCCCCAGCGCCGCGGTAATCCACTCCACGGAGTTCGGCGCGAACACCGCCGCGCGATCGCCAACCCTGAGCTCCACGGTCGAGAGGAACAGCGCGACCTGCTCGATGCCCTTCGCGAACGCCCCCCACGTCACGCTCCGCCAATCCGATCCATTCGGGATCATGAAGCGGACGCGCGAACGGCGCTCCGGCAGCGAGTCGAACACGGCGCGCGGCGCGATCTTCAGTTCCTGGTAGGGCGTGATGTCCATGGCGATTACTCCTTCTGCGCGTCGAGCTTCTCTTCGAGGTCCAACAGCCGGCTCTGCAGTTGATTGAGCGCGTGCAGCGTGCGCTCCTGATCGCGCCGCGTCGGCAGTCCCCACATGGCCCAGAACTGCGCCGTGGCCTTGTCGGTGGCGGTCTTCGTCTTCATCGCCGCGGTGAGCATCGCGCCCATCGGGCCAATCACGCCCGGGTTCTTGAGCACGTTCTCCATGTACTGCGCGGTCTGGTTCTCCCAGCGCTCGAAGCCCTTCTTCCACATTTCCCACATCATCTTCGTCTCTCCTCTTTCAGAGCCCGAGCCGGCGGAGCTCGGTTGCGTTCGTGAAGTCCGGATTCGTCTCGCCATCGGCGCTCACCGCTCGAGCGACTTCGCCGAAGCACTCGAACAGAAATGACGTCTGCCGCCGCGTGACCGTCGCGCCCACCGCCGGTTCGACGGTCAGGTGCGTGCGCACGCGCAACGCCTGCGTGAACGTGAGGTCGGGGAGGATCACCTCGCCCGCGCCATCCACGCTCTGCTCATACGTATCGCGCCCCGCGTACGGCAGCCCGCGGATGGTCCCGTTCGAGACCTGCCCCACGCTCACCCAGCTGTCCCCGGATTTCAGCGGGAAGCGGTACAGCTGCACCGGCGTCGCATAGATGAGCAGCGTTTTTCCCTCGGGCGGGCTCTGTTCGGTCGACGCGATGCCCAAGAGCCGCAGCGCATCCGTGTCGTGCCGATAGATGCCCTGAAGACTTCCACCGGCGTCGAGCGGAACGACGAATTGCCCATTGGGGAAGCTGCTCGCGAACCACTTGCCGGTGACGGCGCTCGCGCTGAACGTCGCGACCTGATCGTCCGCGTAGTCCACGCCGAGATCCCAGACGCGCTTGCCGTCGCTGTTCACCTGGCCGACGAGATCGACCGTGCGGTTGCTGCCCGCGGGATTCAAAAGATTCCGCACGCTCACATCGAGCGCGGCGGCGAGCTCGTTGCTGTCGATCTTACCGTCCAGATTCGGCACGCAGCTGAGCGGCTGCTGCGCCGGCGCGACGTAGGCCGGCTTCTCCGGGTGCGGAACGTCC
>JBJMQN010000710.1:0-9770 GCA_045802665.1 Myxococcaceae bacterium
CGTTGCCGAGCTCGGAGCTGAGCTGCGCGCCGACGTCGCGGTTGGGGACCAGCGCGGTGGGGAACGCGCGCTCGTTGAAGAAGGTGTTCGCCGCGCCCTGCAGCCGCTCCAGTCCGACCGGCGGCTTGAACTTTCCGACGCGCAGCTTGATCCACGCTCTCGGCTTCACTTCCGCGTACGCGTCGTAGATCTGAACCTTCGCGTCGCCGAAGTCCGGCATGATCCGCCCGTCGACGAAGCCGAACAGCGTGAAGTCCAGGATGGGTCGCGCGCGACGGATGAGGAACGTGTCCGTCAGCGGCAGGTTCCCGTCGCCTGGATATGCGCGCCCATCGAGTTGCAAGAGCGCCTTCAGCTTGAGCTTGTAGTCGCCATCCGCGCTGGAGAGGCTGAACCCTTCGTCGCCCGCCTTGATCGTCGCCGCGGTCTTCTTGCTCTCCGCGCGCTTCTCTTCGTCCAGTTCCTGCTTCCGCTGCGTGATGCGGAGCTGCTGATCGAGCTCGTCGATTCGAGGGTCCGTCACGCTCACCGGCGCGGCGACGGTTCCGCCGTCCGCCTCCTGCGCGCCTGCCGCGTTGATCATCGCGAAGAGTCCCAGCGCGATCGCTGAGCCGTGATTCAGTCCGGGCACAAACCTGCTCGCTTTCCTAAATGTCGAAGTGAAGCGTTCCGCTCTTCACGGCCTTCGCGTCGTCCACGCGCTTCGTCAGATCCGCGAGCGTGGTGTGGTCCAGAATCTTCGCGGTCGCATCGCGCACTTCGCGCATCACCATCCGCGTGCCGCACACGCCGATGTCCTCGCACTCGTCGCACTTCCGGAACGCGGTCTCGGACGCGCAGGGGATGGGCGCCAACGGACCGTCGAAGATCCGGATCACCTGACCCAGCGTGATCTCCTTCGGATCTTTTCCGAGCGAATACCCGCCGCCCTTGCCGCGCTTCGCCTGCAGCAGGCCGTGGTTTTTGAGCTGAAGGAGGATGACCTCGAGGAACTTCTTCGGCATCCCCTCCCGGCCAACCAGATCCGAAATCAGCATCGGCCCGTTTTCGCGGGCGAGGATCTGGAGCGCTCGAAGCGCGTAGCGGCTTTTCTGGGAGAGTCGCATTCTCTACTTTGTCGATAGAGAATGTTCTACGCAGTGACGCGAGGAGTCAAGCGTCGCGTAACCTGGCGCCGTTGCGAGGGAAAAAAGGGGTAAGAGGCTTTTCTACCGTCGCGCCGGGATGCGGCACGAAGGGGTAACAGGCTTTTCTGAGCGCGTCGCTCGGCTGCGGAGCCGAGGGGACAGAGGCGTTTTCTACTCCGCCGACCGGGTCGTCAGCGGCGGTCCCTTCGCCTTCTTCGTGGGCATCGGCGGCGCGAGCGAGAACACCACGTCCTCGTCGAGCAGCCGCTGCACGTCGATCGCCGCCTTCATCGCCTCGCCGTACTTCTCCGGCGCGATGCGTTCGCACTTGAAGTCCAGCGCGTGCTCGAACTTCACGGTGTCCTTCTCCACGCTCAGCGTGCGGCGGTAGTCGAGGCACTCGCTCTCGAACTTCGTCGCCTCGGGCAGCCGCGACGGCAGCGCGCCTGCGAGCTTCACGGTGCCAGCCCACTCGAACCTGCGCGGCACGGACAGCACCAGCGGGTGCTTGCGCGAGCTCAGCTTGAAGTTCTGCACCGGGCTCACGTCGTGAGGCAGCGGCAGACGCAGCTCGTTCCCTTCCTTCTTCGCGACGTTGCGCGCGGCGAGGCTGATGCCGACCTGCGCGGGCGCCCTCACGTCGTCCGGGTTCGGCGCGTCGTCCGCGCTCTTGAGCTCGCTGCCGTTGTAGATGGCGGAGGCGAAGTTCTGCATCCAGCGCTTGAAGAGGTCCGGGTTGCGCGCGAGGCGGCGATACGCGGAGCCGTACTCGCCCACGTAGGTCGCCTTCACCGTCGCCGCCGCAGCCCCGTCATCCGAGAGCGCGACGTCGAGGTTCATCTTCTGGCTGTTCAGCTCCGGGCCCTGGTACGGCACCGTCTGGAACTTCCACTGGTGGGTGGAAGGATCCAGCACGAACGACTTCGTCCCTACGTCGTCCGAACGCAGCGTGACGAGATCCAGCGCGTCCGCCGTCGGATCGAAGTAGCGCCCGGTCGCGATGCCGCTCTGCTCCGGCACGTACACGATGACGTGGTTGAACTGCTGATCCGGAACTTCGTCGTGCACCTCGCCCCAGTCGCGCGTGCGGATGAGCGCGTAGCGCGTCTCGATGCCGCCGAGCTTCGCCAGCGTCATGAAGAGGACCGTCTTGTCCTTGCAGTCGCCGTACTTCCGCTCCAGCACCATCGGCGCGGGGTGCGGCTTCACGCCGGCGATCATGCTCTCGTAGTCCTGCTCGTAGCGGATCTCCTTCATCATGAAGGTCTGCAGGCGGAGCAGCTTCTCGTTCGGATCATTCGCGCCGTCGAACAGCTTCTGCGCGAGCTCCTTCACCTCGGGGCTGTCGCGCAGCGCGTCCTGGAAGAGCGCCTCGGTCCAGCTCGCGAAAACATCCCACGACGGCACCGACGACACGTGCAGCCGCGCGGTCACCTCGTACGACTGAGGCATCTGCGGCTCGTACTTCGCCGGCTGCATGTGCACCGCCGTCCACTCGATGCGGCGCTGGTCGCCGATGTCGCGTTCGGACTTCTTCACGTCGCCCGTGAGCCGCTCATGAAGCTGCAGCTCCTTCGGCACGTAGAGGACGAAGCTGGAGCGTTCGCGCTGCTCGCCGATGCCCTGAAAGCCCCACGACAACATCAAATTTCGGCCCAGCACGCCCGAGGGCGCGTAGTCGCGGCGGTACTGAATGACGACGGTGGACTTCTCGCCCAGCGAACGGAAGCGCACCTGACCGTCGCGCACCGAGACCGGCTCCACTCGCCGTCCATCGGAGTCCACCGCGTACGCGACACGGATTCGCGCGCGACCGATGTTGTACTTGAGCAGCGCGTCGCGGCCGTCCGAGTTGAACGACTGCATCACCTGCGTGACCACCGAGTTCGACGAGCCGTCTGACTTGAACTGACGCACTTCCTGATCCAGCGCGTAGGCGAAGTTGGCCTCCGACTCCGGCTTCAACGCGCGCGCCTGCTGCACGAGCTTCTCGAGGTCCGTCTCAGAGGGCACGTCCGCCATCCACAGCTCCGGCTTCTCGGGCGCGACGAACTCCAGACGGTTCGCGAGCTTGTCGTCGTCGGGAGCGCGGGTGAGCGCCTCACGCCACGCCGCCGCCGCCTCGCTCTTCTTGCCGCGGCGATACTCCATCTCCGCGAGCGCGTTCCACGGGCCCGCCGAATCCGGGCTGATCGCCATCGCCGCTTTGAGCTCCGACTCTGCCTCGTCCCACGCTTCGCGCCGCACGAGCAGCTCGGCCAGGGCCTGATGCGGGTAGAGCACTTCGGGCTTCCGCGCCACCATCTGCCGCGCGGCCCACTCAGCGATCCGATCGCGCCCGCGCTCCGCGCCCAGCCGGTACAGCTCCAGCGTGACGCCGTAATCGTTCGGGGTGATGGCGAGCTGAGCGCGCAGCAACTGCTCCACCTGATCATCGCGCCGCAGCTTGCGAAGGCACGCCGTGTAGCTGGCGACCGCCTCCGGATTTCCAGGCCGCAGCGTCATCACCTTGTGCGCCTCGTCGCACTCGTCCTCTTCCCAATCCTCCTGATCGAACAGGAGCCCCAGCTCGCGGTGCACCGCAGCCACATCCCCGTGGCTCGCGGCAAGCGCAACCAGCGCGGTGCGCGCCTTCTGCTTGAGGCCCTGCTGACCCTGAAGGCGCGCCGCTGCCGAGGAGACGGCGGTGAATTCGTCGCCGGAGTCGTGGCTCAGCTGAACCATCAGATCGCTCGCGCGGCCGTATTCGTGATTGTCCCAGAGCGCGTACGCCAGCGCGTGACGGCTGAAAAATCCGCCGCTTTGAGCAGCCGCGTACTTCTCCGCCGAACGCACGGATTCGGTGCCGCCCGCGACGAAGCGCCACCAGAGCGCTCGGAGCGCCTGCGTGCGCGGCGAATTCGGCGCCATGCCCGAAAGCCTGAAATCCACCAGCTCCTCGGAGTTGACCGGCTTCACCACCGGCGCCTTCGCCGTCTCGACCTGCTGCTCGGGCGGGAGAATCTCCATCCCTTCCAGCGGCGCGCCCTCTCTGCCCGTGGCGCGCACCGAGAGCTGCGACCAGCCGCCGTCGCGCGAGGCCGTCTTCACGAGCACGCGGTGAGCACCGGCCGACAGCTGCAGCGGGAACACCGCTTGATCGAACATCGTCTCTTTCACCTCGCGCACGGACGCCACCAGCGCGCCGTCCACCCAGACCTTGAACGCGTCCTGCGTGCGGAGGCGCAGCTCCACCGTGGAAGGCTGCGCGAGCTTGAATGCGCCCGTCGCGTAGGAGACCGCGAACCGGTTGGGCTGCAGGAGCTCGGAGAGGAAGTAGAGCGTCGCCGGCGCCGCGCTCACGCCGAAGCGCCAGTGCAGCGGACGAAGCATGCCCTGGTACTCGGCGGCCGGATTGAACGGCTCGGTCTCGGGAGCGAGCGCGGCGTCGAAGCCCTTGCCCTGATCATTGTCCCAGCCGCCGATGATCCCCAGCGGCAGCCGCCCCGGAATCCGCGCCTCCACCTCCTGAAAATCGCGGCCGTGATCTCGCCGCAGCACGAGCAACCGCGCCGCCGCGTACGCGCGCACCGCATGGCTCGGGCTCTGCTCCGAGAGGACATCCAGCAGCGCGTCGATCTGCTCCGACTCCGCCTCGGTCCAGTCGATGTCGTTGAGCAGCCGCAGGTGCAGGAGCGCGTCCGGATCCGTCGAATCCTGGAGCGCGGTGATGAGGTGCGCGACGGCGGCGCGCTCGTTGCCCTGAAGCCACGCGTACTCGGCCGCGAGCTCCTGTGAGAGCGCGAGCTCGGGCGCGACGGACAGCGCGGAGGCCACCGCGGCCTTCATCCCGGCCACGTCTTTGGCTGAGTAGAACTTCTCGGCGGCAGCGCGCGCGTTGGCTTCGTCTTGCGCAGCGGGGGCCTTCAGCGTGACAGGCCGCAGAGACGCGCAACCGGTGACGAGGAGTAGACAGGCGAGCAGGGCATTTCGCATGGGGGCCGGATGGTAGCAGCCGCACCTCCATGTGAACCCCCGTTCGCGCAGAGCGAGCGGGGGGCCCTTCGCCGGAACGTTCTGTCGTCTACTTCTTCTTGTCGGTCTTGTGCGGGATGACCGTCTCGACCATGTCCTTGAACGACTGGCGGATGAAGCCGCCGGCGTCCACGTCGCCCTTGATCACCGAGGAGAGGAACATCTTCGCCTGCTCCAGCGTGATGTGCGGCGGCAGCGGCGGCACGTCCGGATCCGTCACCGCCTCGAGGACCACCGGCCGGTCGGAGCTGATCGCCTGCTCCCACGCGTCGGCGATCTTGTCCGGGTTGTCCACGCGGATGCCGCGCAGGCCGATCGATTCGGCGTACCGCGCGTAACCGAAGTCCGGGATGTCCTGAGAGCATTCGAACTTCGGATTGCCCTCCATCGCGCGCATCTCCCACGTCACCTGATTGAGATCGCGGTTGTTGAGGACCATCACGATGAGCCGCGGGTCCTTCCACTCCTTCCAGTACTTCGCGACGGTGATGAGCTCGCTGTTGCCGTTCATCTGCATCGCGCCGTCTCCGACCAGCGCGAAGACCGGCCGGTCAGGGAACGCGAACTTCGCGGCGATGGCGTACGGCACGCCGCAGCCCATGGTCGCGAGGTTTCCGGAGAGCGTGGCCATCATGCCTTTGCGGATCTTGATGTCGCGCGCGAACCAGTCGGCAGACGAGCCGGAGTCCGCCGCGATGATCGCGTCGTCAGGCAACCTGGGCGACAGCTCCCAGAACATGCGCTGAGGGTTGATGGGCTTCGCGCTGTTCATCGCGCGCGCCTCCAGCACCTTCCACCATTCCGCGACGGACGCTTCGATCTTCTGCCGCCACGCGCGGTCCGTCTTCCGCTTGAGCAAGGGGATCAGCGCGCGCAAGGTCTCCGCCGAGTCGCCCACCAGGTTCACGTCCACCGGGTAGCGGATGGAGAGCATCCGTCCGTCGAGATCGATCTGCACTGCCTTCGCCTGTCCCTCCTGCGGCAGGAACTCGGAGTACGGGAAGCTCGTGCCCACCATCAGCAGCGTGTCGCAGTGGGCCATCAGGTCCCACGACGGCTTCGTCCCGAGCAGACCGATGGAGCCCGTCACGTACGGCAGCGCATCCGGCAGCACCGCCTTGCCGAGCAGCGCCTTCGACACGCCCGCCCCGAGCAGCTCCGCCACCTCCATCACTTCATCCGACGCCTGCAGCGCGCCCGCGCCCACGAGCATCGCGACTCGCTGACCGCCGTTCAGGATGTCCGCGGCCATTCGCAGATCCGCTTCTTTCGGAACGACTCGCGGATGCGCGTAGCCCACCCCCGAATGCACGGTGCCGTGCTTGCGCTGCGGCGACTCGTACGGCTCATCCTGCAGATCGTTCGGGACGATGATGCAGGTGACGGTCCGTTCGCAGATGGCGATGCGAATCGCGCGGTCCACCAGGTGCCTCATCTGCGAGGGCTTGGTGACCATCTGCACGAACTCGTGCGCGACGTCCTTGAAGAGCGTCAGGAGATCCACCTCCTGCTGGTACTGCCCGCCCAGCGCCGCTCGCGCCTGCTGACCGACGATCGCGACGACCGGACGGTGATCCAGCTTCGCGTCGTAAAGGCCGTTCAAGAGGTGAATCGCGCCGGGGCCTGACGTCGCGAGGCACACGCCGACATCACCGGTGAACTTCGCGTGCGCGCACGCCATGAACGCGGCCATCTCCTCGTGGCGCGTCTGCACGAAGTCGATCTCGCCCTTCGCCTTCTGGATCGCGCCCATGATTCCGTTGATGCCGTCGCCGGGGTACCCGTAGATGCGCCGGATGCCCCACTTGTTGAGCCGCTGAACCAGATAGTCGCCAACTGTCATCGCCATCGCCGTCTCCCGAGCAGTAGTGCCGTTGCCAGCGCTCCTCCGCTGAGCGCCGCCATCCATCCCGCGCGGCGCAGCAGCACCGAGCGTTTCCTCTCTCCAAAGCTCCGTTCGAGCTCGCCTTCACCGCACACCGCTGCGTGCGCGAGCTCCGCGAAGTGCGTGGCCTCACGTGAGGTCTCCTGGCGGATCTGCTCGCGGCAGGAGAACCCGTTGGCGACGATCTCCACGTCGTCGGACGCGGCGCGGATCTTCGGCAGGAGCTTGCGCTCACCGCACGCGACCGAGACGCCGTAGTGCTCCTTCTCGAACCCGAACGCGCCCGCCATGCCGCAGCAGCCTGAGTCCGCCTGCTCCGCCTTCACGCCGAGCTTCTCCAGCCACTTCGCCTCCGCGTCGAACGTCATCACCGCGTGGTGGTGGCAGTGCGGCTGCACCAGCGCGCGCGTCGAACGCGTCGCCGGCTCCCAATCTTTCGCGCGCTCTTCCAAAACCTCGGAGATGAGCTTCGTCTGCCGGGACATCCGCAGCGCGAGCGGATCATCCGGGAAGAACTGAAGCAGCTCGTGCCGGAACACCGACGCGCACGACGGCTCCAGCACCACGACGAAAGCGCCGCGCTCCAGAGGTCCACGGAGCTGCTCCATCGTCGCGCGCAGCCGCTCCTTCGCGAGCCCCAGAAACCCGTAGTCGTAGAGCGGCCGTCCGCAGCAGTGGAAGCCCTGCGGAACGGAGACGTTGAAGCCCGCCTCCTCCAGAAACTCCAATGCGGCGAAGCCCGTCTTCGGATGGAAGAAGTTGTTGAACGTGTCCGGGAAGAGGACCACTTCACCGCGCGGCGCGCCCGCCTGCTCTTCTCTGTGTTTCGTCAGCGCCTGCAGTGAGACCGAGGCGAACTTCGGCATCTGCCGCGGCTTCGCGACGCCCGCTGCCCACTTCGTGAGCGAACGGATGAAAGGCAGCTGCGTGGCGGCGTTTGCGAGGGGCGCGATCCTCGAGGCGAGCTGGCTCGTGTAACCGATGAGCCCGAACGCGTACGCAGACCGGGGCCGCGCCTTGTGCTCGTAGTAGTGCGAGAGGAACTCGGCCTTGTAGCTGGCCATGTCCACGTTCACCGGGCAGTCGGAGACGCAGCCCTTGCACGCGAGGCAGAGGTCCAGCGCGTCCTTCACCGCCTCGCTCTTCCAGCCCTGCTCGACCGGTGAGTCGCTGCGCATCATCTCGAAGAGGAGGTGCGCTCGGCCTCGGGTGGAGTGCTTCTCCTCCTTCGTCACCATGTAGCTGGGACACATCACGCCGCCGTCGTGTCGCCGGCACGCGCCCACGCCCACGCAGCGGGTCGTCGCTCGGATGAAGCTGCCGTCCTCTTCCGGGAAGGCGAAGTGGGTGGAGAGCTCGCGCGGTTTCCAGTCGGGTCCGAGGCGCAGGTTCTCGTCGAGCCGGTACGGATCCGCGATCTTGTGCGGGTTCATCTTCCCGGTCGGATCCCAGATCGCCTTGAACTCGCCGAACGCCCTCACCAGCTCCTCGCCGAACATCTTCGGCAGAAGCTCCGCGCGCGACTGCCCATCACCATGCTCGCCGGAGAGCGAACCGCCCATGCTCACCACGAGGTCCGCGGCGCGCTCCACGAAGTTGCGATAGGTGGCGACGCCCTTCGGATCATGCAGGTCGAAGTTGATCCGGCAGTGCAGGCAGCCCTGACCGAAGTGCCCGTACATCGCGGTGTCGTAGCCGAACTCCTTCACCAGCTTCTTGAAGCCGCGGAGGTAGTCGCCCATCCGCTCGGGCGGAACCGCGGAGTCTTCCCAGCCCTCCCACGTGTCCGGATCTCCCGGAATGCGAGCGGTGGCGCCGAGCCCCGCTTCGCGGATCTCCCAGAGCTGCTGCTCCTGCTTCTTGTCGTCGAAGAGCGACATCGTCGGCGCATCCGGCCGAACGCGCAGTGCCGCCATCGCCTCGCGAGCGTACGAGTCGCTCTCTTCACGCGACCTGCCGCCGAACTCGACGAGGAGCCATCCGCCACCTTTGGGCAACAGAGGCAGATCCTTCAGGTCCAGCCGCTTCTTCACCATGCCGCGGATGAGGTGCTGATCCAGCGCCTCCAGCGCGATCGGCTTGAACGGCAGCAGGTCCACGACGTGGTCCGCCGCCGAGTGGATGTCCTCGTACCCGAGGACGAGCAGCGATCTCGACGACGGATTCTCCAGAAGCCGCACCGTCGCTTCGAGGAACGTGACGCAGGTGCCTTCCGTCCCCACCAGCGCGCGAGCGACGTTGAAGCCTCGTTCGGGCAGCAGCTCGTCCAGGTTGTAGCCGGACACGCGCCGCGGAATTTTCGGGTATCGCTCGCGGACGAGGTCGCCATAGCGATCGATGAGCGACTTGAGCCCGCGGTAGATCTCGCCGCGCCGCCCGCCCTCCGCCATGAGCTGCTGGAGCTGATCCGGTGACGTGCGGCCGACGCGCAGCCGCAGGCCGTCGTACGTGAGGACTTCGAGCTGCTCGACGTTCTCCGCGGTGCGGCCGGCCCACTGCGCGTGCGTGCCGCAGGAGTTGTTGCCGATCATCCCGCCCAGCGTGCAGCGGGAGTGCGTGGACGGATCCGGCCCGAACGTCAGCCCGTACGCCTTCACCGCCTCGTCGCGCAGCGCATCCAGCACGATGCCCGGTTGCACA
Source organism: Myxococcaceae bacterium (assembly GCA_045802665.1). Lineage (GTDB taxonomy): Bacteria > Myxococcota > Myxococcia > Myxococcales > Myxococcaceae > JBJMQN01. The sequence goes on from JBJMQN010000710.1 coordinate 9,667, forward strand.
CGGGCGAGACGCGCTCGCGGATTCATCTCCAGAATCCGGTTGAAGTACTTCGAATGATCCATCACCACCGCGACGTTGCAGCACTGCCCCGCGAGGCTGGTGCC
>JBJMQN010000043.1:0-4562 GCA_045802665.1 Myxococcaceae bacterium
GGCGAGATGAGCTCTTCGGCGCGCGCGGTGAACGGCGGCGCGGCGAGCGCGGAGACCGGCAACAGCGACAGGAGGAAGAACGTGTGGAGGGCCTTCATGATTTTTTAATTGGAGGTGGTTTCCAGCAGCGCACGCGCGAACGCCTGCAGCCGCTCAGGGGTGACCAGCTCCTTGCGGGCATCGGATGAGAGCTCGAGGTGCAGAAACTGCGCGGACGGATAGGACCGGAGCAGCCGCGCCTGAGCGTTGGTGGTACCGCCGAGCACTTGCGTCTGCTCGGGAAAGAGCTTCACGCCGTCGCCGAGCTGCGTGCGAAGCGCATTGGCGACGGAAGAGACCCAGACCGTCGGCGTCTGAGAGCCCGCGCTCACCACCGCGGTCAGCGCCTCGCGAGCGGGCGCCTCGCTCTTGCCGAAGCCGTGGAGCTGCACGACGCGCAGGTGCTTGAGCCGCTGGGCGATCAGGTCCGTGGTGATCTGAAAGAGGTGCTCCGGGTTGTGCGCGACGTCCGCGGGATGATCCTCGTCCTCTTTCTTCTCGTCGGGCCGGCTCTTGTAGCGGTGCGCCGTGTTGGTGATGAACGCGCGCGGTTTCCGGCCGTCCGGCGCACGAAGGAACAGCAACGCGCCGAGCGTCCCGGTGCCCACGTCGAAGTCCGCGTGCGGCGCCTGAATCACGATCTCGGAGGCCTTGCCGGTGCGGAACACGTAAGCGCCCGCGCCCCGGTAGTGACCCGGCTGTTCGCGCAGCGTCCAGAACGTCTCCGAGCCCTCGCTCCAGCTCTCCAGCGTGAACCCGGCGGACTTCGCGAGCTCACCCAGCGCCTTCGGCGGAACCTTCGTGTCCGGCGCCGCATCCAGGATCGCGGGGATGAGCTTCTCGAAAGCTTCCCGCTCCTGCAGCGTCGTCGGGGAGAAGGAGACCTCGCGCGCGGGAGGCCAGAGCGTGTCGATCCAACGCTTTTCCATGACGTCCTTCTGTTCGGGCGACAGCGCGAGCACAGCGAAGCTGAGCGCAAAGGCGGCGTTCATCAGTCGTCCTCCCGATCCCAGCCCGCGCGGTGCCATTCACGCTGGGTCCCATCGTCGGGCCCGTGGCCGTACATCCAGAAGCGCGCGAACAGCTCCACCTTCTGGTCCACGTCCACGCTCACCCAGTGCAGCCCCGGCGCGATGTCGTCTCCCAGCGTCACGGGGATCGATCGCGCGTACCACTCGCCTGGACGGGATCCGAACGCGAGCCCCGGCGGTCGCTCGGAGGCGGGCAGCGGATAGATCGCGGAGGCGCGGCTGATCTTCTGAAGCAGCACGCCGGCTCTGCGCTCGGGGTTGCCCGAGTCCACCGCGACCTTCAGCGACGGCGGCAGTTTTTCCGAGACCGGCGTGCGGCTGTAGACCATCACGTTCACCGTCAAAGGCCCTGCATCCGTCTTTCGAACCGCGACGCGAAGCCCACCCTGCGCGAGGCGGAAAGCTGTGCGCGCCTTCACCGCGATGGCGCCCTTGCCTGAAGCGGGGCGGTTCAGCAGCGCGTGCAGCGAGGGAACGGAGGCCTGAAGTGCAAGCTCGTGCTCGCCTTCCGCGAGCGGCCGGAGCAGCCAACGCATGCGGGTGCCGGTGAGCTTCGTGGTCTGCGCGACCTTGCCGTCCACCAGCAGCTGCAGCTCCTTGCCGAGCTGAGCCGCGTCGGTGACCACCAGCCGCACTTCGGGCCGACTGCGGGTGCGTTTGTCGAAGCGGATCTTCAGCGGCTTGTCGGAGAGCGCGGTCCAGAGGGACGGCTGCTTCTCCTTCGTCACGTCGAGATCGTCGGTCTGCTCGAGGAGCTCCAGCGACATCGGCCGGCCGGCGGGCAACAGCGCCACCGCCTCGCGCTCGGGTTTCGCCGTCGGCGCGATCGGCTCGATGCGCACCTGGCTCGAGAGGATTGCCCGCGCGCCCTGCTCCACCAGCGCGTCGTGATTGGCGGGCCGAAGGGTGAACCAGTTGCGCGCCTCCAGCGGAGCGCTCCGCCACTCCGTCCTGCCCTCGGGATCATCGACGTACGGCGGCGAGGTCTTCGATCCGTTCGGCGCGGCGAGGAAGGTGGACAGCTGCACCGCGACGGTCGCGGATGACGTCACCCGCAGCGTCTGCGTGCCCGGCGGCAGGAAAAGCTTACCGGTCGCCGGCAGCGACACGGACGCCGATCCGGTGATGAGCTCGGAGGCGAGGTTGTCCGTCGGCGCGCCGGTGTTCACTTCACACGGCAGCGTGCGTCCCGGGACGGAGGCCAGCTCCGCGCTCTCGAACGAGGAGATGTCCTTCGTCACCGGCAGCTTCAGCGAGCCGAGCTCCCTGCCCCTGCCGTCCAGCAGCGCGACGTGGATCTGCGAGTCGGTCAGCGCATCGTCCCTCTGCGAGATGCCGCGGGCGTCCACGCGCAGGATCCGTCCAGCGACGGCGCCCTCCGGAATCTCCAGCTCCATCGCATGGCAGCCAGGCCCGGTCAGATACGCCTCCGACTGACGAACGTCCGGCGCGTAGGGAACCGCGTCGCTGCTTTCCAGACTTCGAACGGGCCCGAGCTGCGCGGATGCCGGCCCGTACACGGCGTACCGCAGCTCACCGAGCCCGTCGTTGACGATCTCCACCGTGTGCGGCCCTTCGGGGATGTCGAGCGGCTGCACGCCGATTTCGCCGCCGGAAAGCTCCAGCTCGGAGAGCGTGCTCTGCCCGTCCATCGCCACCGTGCGGATCTGCGCGTGCGCAGGCTTGCCGCCATCACGCCAGACCCGGAGATCCAGCTTCACCGGGCCCACTGCGTTGACCGCGACACCTCGCCACGGCGGCAGCGAGCTCTGCGCATCCTCGAGCAGATCCTGCAGCGGGAGCTTCCAGTCGGTGCGGTAGACGGCTTCGACGCGGTAGTCCTCGTCCAGCTTTCCCATCACGCCGAGCCGGCTCCAGCGCTCCGACGCGAGCGCCTCCTGCGACTGCGCCGGCAGCTTCTCCCACGGCACGAACGTGGACCGCTCCACCACGCGCTCCGCGCGCTCCAGCGCCTCGGCCCGGTGGCGCGCGATGAACGGCGCGGGATGACGGAAGTGCGCGGACACCCGGAGCAGGAGCGTCCCGCGCTCACCGGTGTAGCGGAGATACAGCACGGCGGCGGAGGTCGCGCGCGCGGTCAGCTCCTCGGGCAGCTTCACGAGGAAGTCGCGGCCGTCGGTCAGGTGCGCGGTGTCGTCGGAGAGGAACGCGCTCTGCTGCTTGAAGCTGCCCTGCCCCTGCTCCGCCACGCTCTCGCGCGTGCGGGTGAACAGCTCGCGGTCCAGCACCTGCTTTCCTTCGCCGCCCCAGATCCGCATCCCGATGCCGTAGGTGAACTCGCGCTCCGGCGAGGCCTCCAGCTCCTTCGGGAGGATCACGTGGCTGAAGACCTTGATCGAGTCCGCGTCCGGCGGGATCGCGAGCTGCAGCTGCTCGTTCGGCTCCAGCCGGTAGAAGAGCATGCGGTCCGCCTGCTCAAAGCGGCTCTCGCGGAGCACGGCGGGAGAGCTCGTGTCGTCGATGACGTAGGCGCTCACCGCCCAGATGAGCGACAGGGCGAACAGCAGCCCCAGGAGCGCAAAGACGTAATTCCGGACTCGCATCAGCGTCGTGCCTCTCTCGCCCACTCGCCCAACACCACCACGGCCCGCCGCTGCTCCAGCGCCTGCTGCAACGCGCGATCGAAGTCCGCGCTCCCCGCCGAAAGCTCTGCCGGCGGCTGACCACTCAGCTCGTTCTTGAGGAAGTACAGCGCGCGCAGCTCCTGCCGATGATGCCGCGCGGTGAGCAGCACGTAGGGCATCCCGTACTCGGGCGAGAGATGGACCTCTGCCTGCGCGGAGACCTCCTTCGGGACCTTCGGATTCAGAAGCAGGCGCAGGTCATGCGGGCTCTGCTCGCTCAGGAGCCGGTCCGCGACCCGCTGAAACTCGTGCAGCGTGGAGCTGAGCGCCGGATCCAACGGAGCGGTCGTCGAGAGCCAGTTCGTGCTCGCGAGCGAGTCCTTCGGCGACGCCTTGTCCGCGGTCACGCCCAGCGAGACCAGCATCGCGTCCGCATGGTCCATGGGCACGTAGCGCCCGCGCAGCTGCTCCGAGAGCCAGAACGTGACCATCGGCGGGCCACCGAATGCGCGCGAGTAGAGGTGCTGCGCGGACGGATCCACGAGCGACGACAGCGCGGCCGATCCGTCGTGATAGCGCGCGCCTTGCACGAGCTCGCCCAGCGGGCCTCCGGCCTCCAGCAACGCGTCCAGCTGCTTGATGTGATCGCGCGCATCCAGCACCGGCCGGGACGTGGAGATGACCAGCGTCTCGTGCGCGAGCTGCGGGGTGGCGGAGAACCCGCGGAGCTGGACGATCAAACCGTCGCTCTCGGGCAGCCGCTGATGCACCGCCTGATGGAAGGCCTGGAACGGAGTGCGCATCTGACCGGCGCTGGCGGCGTGCGGCGCGCTGTCGCCCAACGACTGCTGACCCTCGGCGATCAACACCACTTTGGCGGAGGCGAGCCGGAAAAGCTGGAGCGCGA
>JBJMQN010000711.1:0-3646 GCA_045802665.1 Myxococcaceae bacterium
ACGGGCATCGCCGGTGGCCACATCAAGGGCTTCAACAGCCAGGGCATCGTCGCCGTGAAGGACAAGGAAGTGCGCGACGCGGACATCGCCCGGGTCATCGACGCGGCGAAGGCGGTGGCCATTCCGCTGGACCGCGAAGTGATTCACGTCCTCCCGCAGGAATTCATCATCGACGATCAGGGCGGCATCAAGGAGCCGCTCGGCATGGCGGGCGTGCGGCTCGAGGCGAAGGTCCACATCGTGACCGACGCCGTCTCCTCCGCTCAGAACATCGTCAAGTGCGCGAACCGGACGGGGCTGAACGTCTCGGACATCGTGCTCCAGCCGTTGGCGTCGTCTGAGGCGGTGCTCGGCGAGGACGAGAAAGAGCTCGGCGTGTGCCTCGTCGACATCGGCGGCGGCACGACCGACATCGCGATCTTCTCCGGCGGCAGCATCGTGCACACGGCGGTGATTGCGCTCGGCGGCAACAACCTCACCTCCGACATCGCGATTGGCCTGCGCACTCCCGCGCACGAGGCTGAACGCATCAAGCAGAAGTACGGCTGCTGCCTCCCCGCGATGGTGAACAAGGACGACACGCTGGAGGTGCCGTCGGTGGGCGGCCGCGTTCCGCGCGTGCTCGGCCGGCAGATCCTCTGCGAGATCCTCGAGCCCCGGGTGGAGGAGATCTTCCAGCTCGTCCACCGCGAGATTCAGAAGTGCGGCTACGAGGATCTGCTCGCGTCCGGCGTGGTCATCACCGGTGGCAGCACGCTGCTCGCCGGAATGCCGGAGCTCGCGGAAGAGGTGTTGGGGCTCCCGGTGCGCCGCGGTCTGCCGAGGGGAATTGGCGGGCTCGTCGATGTCGTGAAGAGCCCGATGTACGCGACCGGGGTGGGCCTCGTGGTCTACGGCGCGAAGCACCAGGACCGGCGGATGTTCCGGATTCGCGACGACGGGAACACCTTCAAGAAGGTGAAGGGTCGGATGCGGGAGTGGCTGGAGGAGATTTTCTAGCCAGGCCCAATTGCTACAGCGACGTAGCTGAAAACTTGCGACCGGATCTGGCCGTCGGAAGATGGCCTCCGTCCCCCTCTAAAGGACCCCTCTGAAAATGAACTCAATCGACGATGGCAAGGCGACCGCGAAGATCCGCGTCGTAGGCGCGGGTGGCGCGGGCTGCAACGCGGTCAACACGATGATCGCGGCGAACCTGGACCGGGTGGACTTCATCGCGGCGAACACGGACGTGCAGGCGCTGGCCGCGAACAAGGCGCCGACCAAGATTCAGATCGGCTCGCAGCTGACGCGTGGTCTCGGCGCCGGCGCGAATCCGGAGATCGGCCGCGAGGCGGCTCTGGAGAGCAAGGATCAGATCGCCCAGATGCTCGAAGGCGCGGACATGGTGTTCGTGACCGCGGGCATGGGCGGCGGAACGGGCACGGGCGCGGCGCCGGTGATCGCGGACATCGCGAAGAGCCTGGGCTGCCTCACCGTCGGTGTCGTCACCAAGCCGTTCATGTTCGAGGGCAACAAGCGCCGCAAGCAGGCGGAGCAGGGCCTCGTCGAGCTGAAGGCGGCGGTGGACACGCTGATCACGATCCCGAATCAGCGGCTGCTGACGCTGTCGGATCAGTCGATGCCGCTGCTCGAGACCTTCAAGCGAGCGGACGAGGTGCTCCTCAACGCCGTCCAGGGCATCTCGGATCTCATCCAGTACCACGGCTACATCAACGTGGACTTCGCGGACGTGAAGACGATCATGTCCGACAAGGGCCTCGCGCTGATGGGCACCGGCCGCAGCAAGGGTGACAAGCGCGCGCTGATGGCGATGCAGCAGGCGATCAGCTCGCCGCTCCTCGAGGACGTGTCGATCGACGGCGCGACCGGGCTGCTCATCAACATCACCGGCGGCCGCGACATGACGCTGCAGGAAGTGAACGAGGCGCTGACGCTCGTTCACGACGCGGCGGATCCCGAGGCGGAGATCATCTTCGGCTCGCTCATCGACGACGACTCGCACGACGAAGTGAAGATCACGATCATCGCGACGGGTTTCGTGCACCGTGAGCCCAAGCGCGCGCCGATGGTGTCGCCGGTTCAGGTGCCGCTCATCACCTCGCGCTTGAATCCCGTCGCGAACACGCTGCCCTCTCCCGCGCAGCAGGTGACTGCTCCGGCGGTGGTGGCCGCGGCGCGCGAGGAGCTCGCGACGCTGGTGCCGGCGAAGGCGGGCGCTCGGACGATGTCGGGCGAGACGCGCGCGGTGACGAACCAGAGCCCGCGCACCGTGGTCGTGAAGGATCAGAGCCTGCCGGTGGATGAAGACCAGTTCGACATCCCGACGTTCCTGCGCCGCCAGGGGCACACCGAGATCCCGTAACGCCGCTTGACGAGTTTTCGCTGAACCGAGGCCCGCGCTCTTCAATGAGAGTCGCGGGCCTTCGCGCGTAAAAAAAGCCTCTTACCCCTTTTGCCCCTATTGCTTTCGCGGGCTTGCGTGATGACCTTGTCCGCCAGTGCGGAGTTGCGCGTTCAGCACTGACCACATTTCGGTCAGTCGACTGTCGTCATCCGCTTCACCCAAATACACGGTGTCCTTATTCGAGTCGTCGCACAGGTGCGCATGACCGAATTTAGAGCGGAATTGCGCACGGTGGGAGGTGGCTGAAATCACTGGGAAAATCAGCTCCGATGTAAATTCGGAGATCAGAACGCCGAAAAAGTGGAACGGGGATGTTACCTCCGACCCCCCGGGTGGGAGGAGGTAAATACCGAGCCGAATCAACCACTTAGTACTTGGCAAGCTCCATGCTCTAGGCCGCGCCGCCGATCACAGGGTTCCACAAGAACCCGGAGCTGCCACCGTGACCCACATCCTCCGCAACGTCGTCCTCGGTTCAGTCCTCCTCCTCGCTACCGCCTGCACCACCGGCCAGATGGACCTGGGCGGCGACACCTCGAACGAGCGCGACGATGTCGGCTCCATCCCCGGCGACGTCGAGTACGCGCTCAAGGCGCTGCCGTCCGCTGAAGTGACGGCCATCCACAAGGGCGGCATCCCGGCGTTCGTTCACGGCAACCTCGGCTCCGCGACGATCGGCTCGGACGAATCGCTGACCGTTGCGCTCAGCAAGCTCGCGCCGGTGTTCCGCCTGAAGGACGGCAACCTCGTGAAGGGCCGCGTGTCCTCCGACGAGCTGGGCAACACCCACGTGAAGTACCAGCAGATGAAGGACGGTCTTCCGGTCGTCGGCGGCGAGCTCATCGTGCACCTCGACAAGACGGGCATGCTGTACGCGGCGAACAGCACCGCGCGCGATGGCGTTCCCGTGAGCGCGACGCCGGACTTCGACGCGGTGTATGCGCTGGGCGCGGCGAAGGCGCTGCCCGGCTACGAGAGCTTCAGCTTCACCCAGCCGGAGCTGAAGTACGTGTTCTCCAGCACCGACAACGCGCTGCACCTGGCCTACTCGATCACCGGCACCGGCGTTCGCGACGGGATGCCGGCGCGCGATGTGCTCTTCATCGATGCGCACTCCGGCGCGGTGGCGGATCTCCACCCTCAGGTTCACACGGCGCTGTCCCGCAAGGTCTACAGCTCGAACAGCACGACCACGCTGCCGGGCACGCTGAAGATCTCCGAGGGCGGCTCCTCGACGGA
>JBJMQN010000712.1:0-8038 GCA_045802665.1 Myxococcaceae bacterium
ACAACCTCTGCTCGAGCAGCGGCACATGCGACGCGTGCGACGGCATCGGCACGCCGTGCACGATGAACGACGCGTGCTGCACGAGCGTTTGCGACACGAACGGCCAGTGCGCCTGCCGCACGGCTGGGATGAGCTGCAGCAGCGCGAACAACTGCTGCTCGGACTCGTGCGTGAACTACGTGTGTCAGTGACGGCTGGCGTGAACTGCAGCCCGCCGTGACCGCTTCGCGCCGATTCGCCGCAGCCGCCAGCAGCGTCGAGGCGCAGAGCGCTACCGCTTCGCGCCCAGCCGCCGCACGACCACGCCCGCCGCGTTCATCCCGAACACGGATGTCACGAACGACACCGATCCATTGATCTGCGTCCGGTGATCGCAGGTGTGGAACTCGTTGTCGCCGGGGCACACGCAGAGGAATTCATTCGACGCTCCGTCGTACGCGAGCGCGATCGGATCCCTCGCGGGCTCCAGCGAGAAGATCGCGGTGATGCCGGTGTGCTTGTCGGTCTCGACGCCGTACTTCCGCTTCAGCAGCTTGCGGATGTCCTTCGCGAAGGGATCGGTGTGCGTCTCGGAGAGATCGGTCACGCGAATCGCCGTCGGATCCAGCCGCGCTGCGCTGCCCATGCTGCTGACGACGGGGAGGCCGCGCTTCGTGCACTCGGCGAGCAGGTGCAGCTTCGCCTTCACGTTGTCGATCGCGTCCACCACGAAGTCGAAGCCGCCATCGAGCAGCTTTTCGGAGAGCTCTTCGCGATAGAACTCGCGGACCGCCGTCACCTGCACGTCCGGGTTGATTTGCTTGCAGCGCGCGGCCATCAGCTCCGCCTTGCTCTTGCCCACGCCGCTCACCGTCGCGTGAAGCTGACGGTTCGTGTTCGTCACGCAGACATCGTCGAAGTCCACCAGCGTGAGCCGGCCGACTCCGCTCCGCACGAGACCTTCCACCGCGAAGCTGCCGACACCGCCCAGGCCGAAGACGATGACGTGGGAGGTGGCGAGCTGCTCCATCGCTCGATCACCGAGCAACCGCGCGGTGCGATCGAACCTTCGCGAGAGCTTGAACTTCTTGGCGGTCGCAGGGACGGTCGGGGTTGCGAGCGAGACGTCGGGGCTGGAGCTGGGGCGCACTTCGTTCACCATGCGCCTACGTCTACCTCAGGTTGAAAGCCCCTTTGAAGAAGCGCTGCGCATTGGCGGTCGTCCGCTCGGTCACTGACTGAGGAGACTCGTCCAGGGCGCGCGCCATCGCCTCCACGATGCGAGGCAGAAACGAAGGCTCCGACCTCTGACCGCGGTGCGGCACGGGTGCTTGATCCGGCGCGTCCGTCTCGACCATCAGGCGGTCAGGCGGAATCGATCGAACCGAATCCAGCGGCTTCCGCGCCTTCTCGTACGTCACCGGACCCGCCAGCGAAAAGTGACAGCCGAGCTTGCTGTAGAACTTCACCAGCTCCGCGCCGCCCGAGTAGCTGTGCATCAGCACGCCGGCTTCGGGAAACGGCACGCGCTTGAAGAGCTCCACCGCCTCGCCGTGCGCGTGAAACACATGGAGCAGCACCGGCAGCGAATGCTTCCTCGCGAGCTCGAAGTGCGCCTCCAGAACTCGAAGCTGCCGTTCCATGGAAGCGCCGCGCGTGACGGATGGGCCATCCAGCCCGCACTCGCCCACCGCGATCGATCCGCCGCGCGACAACATCGCGTCCAGCGTCTCGAGATGCCGGACATCGTCCTGTTCGGGCAGGTCCGGCAGCAGCTGCGGATGAATCCCCAGACCGACCTGGAGGCGAGGGTCGCGCTGTGGCGCAGCCAGCAACGCCTCCCAGGTGTCTGGACCCACTGCCGGAATCACGATGCCGCTCACTCCGGCTTCCCACGCGCGTTCCAACACCGCGGCGCGGTCCTCGTCGAAGCGCGACGAGTCGAGATGGCAGTGGGTGTCGATCAGCTTCAGATGAAGACGATCTTCTTACCCGTCGCCGCCGCCATCTCGGAAGAGCCAATCACCTTCGCGACCTCGCCCACGCCGTCCACCGCGTCGAACGCCGCCGCGATCAGATCGCCCAGCGTCGTCTGAACCGCCGCCTTCGCGCGCACGCCCGTACGACGAATCGCCGGAATCACTCGACGGCCCTGACGCTGCACCTTGTTCGCCTTGTTCTTCGCCATGATGAAATCCTCCGTCACTGAGTTTTCCGCCCGCCACCGCCGCCGCCCTACGCGTCCATGGCTAAAGCAGCCTGCGTGCCGCGCAACCCGTTCGAGAGAGATCAGCCACTTGCGAGGCGGTTACAGCGGACCCACGACCTCACGCTTCCTGTCGTTTTTTCCGATCCAGCCGCACGCTGAGTCAGCACGCCCCGGGACCGAGTCCCGATTCCTGTAAAAGCTTCGGCGAGTTCGCTACAAGCGGCGCCTCCGTGGCGCTTCCTCGCATTGCTCTGTTGGGTGGTTAGCTACTCTGCGGGTCGGCGTACGCGCAGGCGTACGAAGGCGCTCGCATCGAAGTGGTCGACGCAGGAATTCACGTTCCTGTTCTGACGAAAGCACCGGAGTTGCTGCAGTTCGTACCGGCCGAGTATCCGAAGGAAGCCGAGGCGGCGGGGCTCACGGGCTCGGTGAAGATGCAGGTGACGATCGCGGCCGACGGTTCTGTCGCGGACGTGACGGTGACCGAGCCGATTGGCCACGGCTTCGATGAAGCGGCCGTCGCGGCCGTGAAGCAGTTCAAGTTCTCGCCCGCGGAGATCGACAACGCGCCCGCTGCCGTCGCGATCGAGTACGTCTACAACTTCACCTTGAACCCGCCGTCGCCCGACGCGGGAGCCGTCGATGCCGGCGAGGTGGACGCGGGTGCGCCTCCGGCCGTCCTCACCGGTCAGATCCTCGCGCGCGGAAGCAGAAGCTCGGTGCCGGGTGCGACCGTCCGCTGTGGAGACGATCCCGCCGCACCCGAAGCGCTCAGCGGAGAAGACGGCACGTTCCGGCTCGAGACGGTCGCCGGACTCTGCGAAGTCCGCGTCGTCGCCACCGGGTACGAGCTCTACAAGACGAACGAGAAGCTCGCCGCGAACGAGACGACGGAGGTGCGCTACTTCCTGAAGCCCGTTCAGGTGGGCTACTCGACGACGGTGCGCGGCGAGCGCGACAAGAAAGAGGTCGTTCGCCGCACCGTCGATCGCACCGAGCTGCAGAAGATCCCGGGCACGTTCGGCGATCCGATCCGGGTGCTGCAGAACTTCCCCGGCGTCGCTCGAGCGCCGTTCATCTCCGGCGCGCTCATCGTCCGCGGCGCTTCACCCGATCAGACCGCGACGCTGATGGACGGGATCGACATTCCGCTGCTGTTCCACCTCGGCGGCGGACCGTCGGTGATCAACTCCGAGTTCATCGATCGCATCGACTTCTATCCCGGCGGCTTCGGCGCCAGATACGGCCGAGCGGTGGGCGGCGTGGTCGACGTCGCCACTCGCAAAGGCAGCAGCGACACGTTTCACGGTGCGGCGAAGGTGGATCTGCTCGACACGTCCGTGTTCGTCGAGGCGCCCATCGCGGATGGGGTGTCGATCGCGGCGTCCGCTCGGCGGAGCTACGTGGATGCGCTGATTCCTCTTGCCCTCCCGCCGCGCGAAGACGGCTCCACGCTGCTCGTGCTGCCTGTGTACTGGGACTACCAGGTGCGCGCGGACTTCGGAAAAAGCCGCAAGGACAAGTCGTCCAACGGCAGCACCTACTACGTGATGGCGTTCGGCTCGGACGACAAGCTGACGCTCATTTCGAAGGGGCCTTCGCAGCCGCGCGATGTCAGCCTGGATGTGCACACGCTCTTTCACCGGCTGAAGGGTGATTGGACGTATCGCCTCGGGAACTTCCAGAACGTCGTCACGCCGTACACGGGCTACGACCTCGCCTCGGCGAACTTCGGGAGCATCAAGTTCGACGCGAACATCTGGAGCCTCGGGCTTCGCGACGACGCGTCGGTGGAGCTGAACCACTTCATCAGCGTGCGCGCGGGCACCGACATCAAGTTCGAGCACCTCGTGGGCTCGGCCGAATTGCCCGTCATCTCCGGCGTGCAGTACGTGGGGTTCCCCGGCGCGGAGCCGAAGCGCGACACGCAGAAGATCGGCAGGACGATCAACTCGTTCGACGGCGCGCTGTACCTCGAGTCCGATCTCAAGCTGCACCCCGTCACGATCACCCCCGGCGTTCGAGCGACGCACGCGCGAGTCCACGGCCATGACATGGACGTGATCGATCCGCGCCTGTGGATCCGCTACCAGATCGTGGAGAACACCGCGGTGAAGGGCAGCGTGGGCCTCTACAGCCAGACGCCGGACTCGTCCGATCTCGAGAACCCGCCGTTCGGAAATCCGAATCTGAAGTTCGAGCACGCGTTCCAGACGTCGCTCGGCGTGGAGCAGAAGGTCACCGACAACATCAACTTCGACGTCACCGGCTACTTCAATCGCCGCTACGAGAACGTCGTCTCACCGGGGCGAGTGGTGACGAACCCGGATGGCTCGGTCACGCGCGAGCAGTACTCGAACGATGGGCTCGGACGCGCGTACGGCGTGGAGTTGCTGCTTCGGCACGAGGTCACGAAGAACTTCTTCGGCTGGCTCGCGTACACGCTCAACCGCTCCGAGCAGCGCCGCGTGGGCGGACCGGACTACCGGCTGACCGGCTTCGATCAGACGCACATCCTCACGGTGATCGGCAGCTACAAACTGCCATACGGCTTCGAGGTCGGTGCGCGGTTCCGCTACGTGACCGGCAGTCCGCACACGCCGATCACGCACCCGTACGATCTCTACAACGTGGACTCCAACGGCTACTCGCCCACGCGAGGCGACCCGAACAGCACGCGCCTCCCCGACTTCCATCAGCTCGACGTGCGAGTGGAGAAGGACTTCCTGTTCGAACGCTGGACGCTCGCCACGTACATCGATGTTCAGAACGTCTACAACCGCGCGAACGTGGAGACGACGTTCTTCGACTACCGCTTCCGGCAGGAGATTCCGATCAGCGGAATTCCGATCCTGCCGGTGCTCGGCGTGAAGGGAACCTGGTGATGAAGAACCTAATTGCCATCTCCGGGCTGCTCCTCCTCGCCGCGTGCAACGCCTCCGAAGACAACCCGACGCGAGTTCACGATCTCCGCCTCCTCGACGTGCAGCTCGAAGCCCCGGAGTTGATGGCGGACAGCTGCACGACGGATCCGTCCAACACCTCCGCCCTGATCGCGTTCAGCCAGAACGTGAAGTTCACCGCGCTGATCGCCGACCCCGCGGGAGCCGGCCGTGACATCCAGTACGACGTCCGAGCCTGCGCGTGGCCGGGCGATCGCAAGTGCGACTCGGACACCGACAGCGTCGCGGTGAAGTCCGGAACGACGACCGAGGGCGAGCTCACCTTCGACTTCCACCCCGGCACTTTTCTGCTCCCGAAGCGGAACAACGAGCCGCTGCTCGAGGAGGTCGTGAATCAGGACACGTACAAGGGGCTGGGCGGAATCCGGCTCCCGATTGTCCTGCACCTCAAAGCCGGCGACGAGGAGATCTACGCGACCAAGCTGATGGTCTTCTCCTGCAAGTTCTTCCCGGAGATGAACGCGAACGTCACGCCCATCGTCCCCGGGTTGACGCTCGAAGGCGACGAGTGGGATCCCGCCACCCCGAGAGCGCTGAGTGGTCCAGGGCCGTTCAAGATCCTCCCCGACGACTTCGCGGACAGGCAGGAGGAGTACACGGTCCCGTCGTTCGAGCTGAAGCCCGTGCACCTCAAAGAGAGCTGGAAGATCGCCTGGCTCACGACGGAGGGGCGGATGTCGAGGTCCGAGACCGGCGGCACGGATGTGGACGGCACCGAGAATCGGCATAACGTCGAATGGGTGCCCACCTCTGCGGCGACGGCGGGCGAGGTGACGTTCTACGCGGTGGTGCGTGACGGGCGGGGCGGGACCTCGTGGCTCATCCGGAAGGTGCAGTACACGCCCTGACTTTTCGCCATGGCGAAGACCATCTGTCCCAACTGCGGCTTCTCTCCCATTCCGCATGGGGCATCTCAGTGTCCGCGCTGCGAAGAGCCGTTCGACTTTCTTCAGACGCATAAAAAAGCTCAGAAGAAGTTCATCGACAGGAACTCGGACGAAGAGAGCGACGTGACGACGTTCGGCGGCGGGCTGACCGGCGCCGTCTCCGCGCATCCGTGGCCCGCGGCGATCGTGATCGCGCTGGGCGCCGGCGCATGGTTCCTCCGAGCGGCCGGAATGTTCGGTGCGCCGGATCCCTTCTGGACGTACGCGATCGTCCTGCTCGATCTCGTCGCCGCGCTGATGCTCGTGATCAACGTGGGGCCCTCGAAGATGTTCGCGCAGGGCGTGACGCTGCTGCAGTTGGGCGCCGCGGCGTACCTCGGCAGGCTGTCTTTGCAGAGTGTGATCACCGTCGCCTTCATCGCGCAGGCCCTGGTGGCGTTCACGATGGTGCTCGGCGAGCCGTCGCCGGTGCGGCGGTATCTGTCGCTCGGGTTCGGTTTGATGTTCTCCGCGTCGGCCGCGGCTGCGGTTGCGTTGCTCTCTCAGGCGCCGATCCCCACGGTCGCGCCATCGAAGGAGATCGACGAAGCGGAGCTGGGCATCAAGCTCTCCCTTCCTCAGGGCTTCACCGCGCTCTCCGCAGCGCAGGTCGCAACGGCGCTGACCGTGCCGCCGCCTTCGCTGACTTCCGGTGGAACGGCGTTCGGCGACGTCGCGAACAAACGCTTCGGTGTGCTCACGGTGGAGAAGATGGAAGAGGGTCAGCTCGTGGGGAGCTGCCGCGCGCTCTACAAGATCGTCGGCGGTCGCGGTGAGCCGGAGACCGCGGTGCACTCCGCGCCGGCCGCGCTTGGCTCGCCTGCGCTCGTCTATCGAATCAAGACCGCGACGGGCGCCACCGGTCTGCATGCGTGCGGGAAGAAACCGGACGGGCGGCTCATCGCGTTGACGGTGGTGACGTCTGCCGCGGACGCATCGGGCGATGCAGTCTTCGACGCGGTGGGCGCCGGCCTCAGCTTGAAGTAAGTGCAGCCGTCATGAAGATGAAGGTGCTCTTCCACGACAGCTGCTTCGACGGCCACGCCTCCGCGGCGATCTTCGCGCGCTTCTACCGGGAGAAGATTCGGCCCGACGCGACGTTCGAGTACGTCGGCGTGCAGCACAAGGCGGGCGGGGAGGGCGTGGACGACGCGCTCTTCACGGGCGATGAGAACGCGATCGTCGACTTCCGCTACTCGCAGAACCCGAAGCTCACGTGGTGGTTCGATCACCACCAGTCGGCGTTCCAGCAGGCCGGCGACGAGGCGCACTTCAAGGCGGACAAGAGCGGCAAGAAGTTCCACGACCCGCATCGCAAGAGCTGCACGCGCTACCTCGCCGACATCGCGAAGGACAAGTTCGGCTGGGACCCGAAGCCGATGGACGAGCTCATCTACTGGGGCGAGATCGTCGACGGCGCGCTCTTCACCTCTCCGACGATGGCGGTGGAGCTCAAGGAACCCGCGCTTCAGCTGATGACGGTGCTGGAGGCGAACCGCGATCCGAAGTTCTCAGACCGGATCATCAACGAGCTGCAGACGATGCCGATGTCGCAGGTCGTCGCGCAGGACTACGTCCAGAAGCCGCTCAAGCCGCTGCTAGACAAGCATCGGGCGGCGATCGAGCTCGTGCGGAAGAAGATCCGGATCGACGACGGCATCGTCCACTTCGATCTCGGCGATGAGGGGATGGACAGCATCAACAAGTTCATTTCGTACTACCTGTACCCGGAGGCCCGTTACACGGTCTGGGTGGGACGCTCCGACAAGCGCGCGAAGGTGAGCATCGGCAGCAACCCGTGGCACCCGGAGCTGCGCAAGCACGACTTGTCCAAAATTGCGGAGCGCTACGGCGGCGGTGGACACCCGGTCGTGGCCGCCATCAGCTTCAAGAGCGAAGAGCTGGAGCGAGCGCGGAAGGCCGCCGCCGAGATTCGCGCAGAGCTGTCGCGCTAGAGGGAT
>JBJMQN010000713.1:0-21572 GCA_045802665.1 Myxococcaceae bacterium
GCGCCGCGAACGTGCAGCAGGAGGCGGAGACTGCCGCAGCGGAGGAGACGCATCGCCGCGTGGTGCTGACTCGCAATGCACCGCTCACGTTCTTCAAGCGCGAGGACATGGACTGGCTGCTCGGCTGCGCGCGTCCGGAAGCAGTGCTCGCTGACGGCGGGTTCCGGCTTCCTGAGGGCCTGAGCGCGGTGGCGAAGGAAGTGGCGGACGTGCTGGAGCGCCGCGGCGCCTGCTTCTTCAGAGATCTCGTCGCGCAGACGCGCAGGCTCCCGGCGGAAGTGGAAGACGCGCTCTGGGAGTTGCTCGCTCACGGAGTCGTGACGGCGGACGCGGTGGACAATCTGCGCGTGCTGCAGAGTCCTGCCCGGCGGCGGAAGCAGAAGGCCTTGCAGCGCGGCGGCCCCGGACGCTGGACGCTGTTCTTCCCGTTGGACGTGCCGCCCGAGAATCAGCGCATCGAGTCACTCGCGAGGCTGTTCCTGCAGCGGTACGGGATTGTCTGGAGAGATCTGGTGGTGCGGGAGTCGCTCGCGCCGAAGTGGCGGGACCTGCTCTACGTGTACCGGCGGATGGAGGCGCGCGGAGAGATCCGCGGTGGACGCTTCGTCGCGGGCACGGCGGGAGAGCAGTTCGCGCTGCCGGAAGCGGTGGACGTCGCGCGCGCGGTGCGGCGGACGGAGAAGAAGGGCGAACGCGTCGTCATCTCCGCGGTGGATCCGCTGAACCTGACCGGTGTCGTCACGCCGGGAGATCGCGTCGCAGCGATCCCGGGCCGGTTCGTCACGTACGTGGATGGCGCTCCCGTTGGAGTGGAGGAAGTTCCAGACGAAGAGGAGGAGCTGCCGACGGCTGTCGAGGCAGAGGCCTGAGGGCTCCGCGTCTCGACGTTCTTAGTCACCGCGCGAAGCTGCGCGGCTCGTCGTTGCGCTCTTCCGGGTTCGACTCCAGAAACGCGGCGCGCTTGATGCCAGCGACCAGCTGTTCGGCCGAGAGCCCGTCTGCCCACCAGCGGAGAGCGGTGCGGTTCGGCTGAACGGTCTGGAGATCCGTCGCCAGCAGCGCCGCCTTCGAGCCGTTCCCGAAGTAGGCGATCCACGCGTGATAAGCGCCGTCCCATTGCTCTTCGGCGTAGATGGCGGCCCGGAACTTCCGCCCTTCAA
Source organism: Myxococcaceae bacterium (assembly GCA_045802665.1). Lineage (GTDB taxonomy): Bacteria > Myxococcota > Myxococcia > Myxococcales > Myxococcaceae > JBJMQN01. Next base: position 1,161 of record JBJMQN010000713.1, read on the forward strand.
AGGCGATCGGCTCCGGGATTCGGCGGATCAGCTGCATGCGCATTCGTGGATCCTCGAATTGCAACCTGCTCACCGCGCCGATTGCATCCAACAGATGGCGGAAACATGCGTCCTCGTGCGGCCCCGAGGCGAGGGGGCGACCCGACGCAAGGTCATCTCGGCAACAGCTGATCAGTGCGCCGTCATGCTGCCGCGCAGCATGAAAAAGATGATCACCCCGGTGACGCTCACGTAGAGCCAGATGGGGAAGAGCACGCGCGTCACCTGCTTGTGTGTGGCGAAGCGCTTCTTCCACGCGAAGTAGAACGCCGAGAGCGCTCCGGGGACCACGACCATCGAGAGCAGGACGTGGCTCGCGAGGATGACGAGGTAGAGCGGCCGGAAACCGCCCTGGTACTTCGTGTCGCCGTGCACGTAGTGGTAGCTCAGGTACCCCACGAGGAAGAGCGCGGACGACGCGAACGCGGACACCATGAAGTAGCGGTGGATGTCCGACCGCCGGTTCCGAATCGCCACGTAACCGCTCACCAGCATCGCGGCGGAGAGCGCGTTGAAGGAGGCGTTCACCGCCGGCATGAAGCGCAGGTCGAGGCCGGAGCTCGTGCTGCCGTGGCGGATCAGCAGAAGGTACGCAAGCAGCGCCAAGGCGCCGGTGGAGAGCAGCGCGTTGAAGATGAAGAACGACCGATCCGAGCTCGGGCGCTCCAGTGAGACATCCGCCATGACGCGCTCATTAGCAGAGGCCGCGAGGTGACGCTCACCCGGGGATTAGCCCACATGAAAGAGAGTCGTAGATCCCCGATCGCGCTGGTGCGTTGATAGGCGACCAGCCGGCGAAATGACGCCGCCTCGGGGGTCATCCACGTGAATCGTCTTCTGGGCGCAGTCCTCGCGCTGGCCGCGTGCGTCGTCTTCGCGGCGCCACCTACACCGGACGTGAGCGGCGAAGAGAAGTCGCTGTTCGACGGAGCGAACCGGACGCTCGCCGAACAATCGTTCAGCCGCGCGTGCGATCAGTTCAACGAGTACGTGAAGCGGTTCCCCTCGGGTGTGCTCGTCCGCGAGGCGAAGGTGAAGCGCGCGCAGGCGTGCATCCGTCAGGGGCGCGAGTACCAGCGGTCCATGGATGAGCTTCACCAGATCGCGAACGGCGGTACGGTGGATTTTCCATCCGCGCTCGCGAACCTCGCGTTGGTGGAGCGCGGCGACAACTACCTGCCGAACAATCGGCTCGGCAGGCAGGCGGTGGCGCTGGAGCAGTTCGAACAAGTCGCGAAGAGCTCGGGTGGGCGCTGGGCGGCGGAAGCGCGCGCGCAGTTCTTCCGGAACGCGCTCAATCAGATGGAGCAGAGCAGCTGGGACCGCAAGCAGACGGAGGCGCTGTTCGATCGCATCGCCCGCCTCGAGCCGAACGTGCAGGACAAAGCGCGCGCGCAGCTCATTCGCGCGAGGTCGTGGGTGCGGTCTGGCGACGCGCAGCTGATCGCTCGGGCGGAGGAGGAGCTGCAGTCCATCGGCGCGGGCAAATCAGAGCTCGCGGACGATGCGCTCTTCGAGCTGGGGCAGCTGTACGCGCAGCGCAGCGATTTTCCGAAGGCGCTTTCGCAGTACGAGCAGATCCTCAAGTCGTTCAACGGCACCACGAGCAACGTCTACGATCAGGCGCGCACGCAGATCGACGCGATCAAACGTCCGGTGCTGCAGACCAACATCGCGTTTCTGGAGCTGCCGGGAGAGAAGCCCGAGCTCTCACTGACGGCTCGCAACCTCTCGGACGTGAGCCTCACGCTCCACCGCACGAACCCGCTCAAGTCGTCCGCGGAGACGCTTTTGGGCCACAAGAGCGGCGCGTGTTCGGACCAGGGGGAGCCGGGTGAAGTCGTGAAGCAGTGGCACATCACGCCGACCGTCGAGAAGCCGTACACGTATTTCAGCAACAACACCCGCCTCGACGTTCCGGGGCCTGGCGTGTACGTGCTCGAGGCCACGGGCGGCGCTGAGCACAGCTGCGCCGTTGCGATCGTCACGCCGAATGCCGCCGCGCTGAAGGTCAGCCGCAGCGGCGCGGTGGTGTTCGTCGCGGATGCGATGAGCGGCGTGGCTGTGAAGGGCGCGAAGGTCGCGGTGGCAGCGGAGTTCTACGGCCGCAATGACCGCCAGCGATTCGATGCGGTCACCGACGACGACGGAGTGGCCCGGGTCTCGTTCGGTTCGAAGGAACGTGTAACCACCGTCGTCGCGTGGGCGGAGAGCGACGGGGCATTCACGTTCGCGCGCGGCTACGGCAACGGCTACTGGGACACGAACCAGGAGTACCTCGCGTACATCGTGACCGATCGTCCGCTCTACAAGCCGGGCGAGAAGGTCGGCGGCAAGCTCTTCATCCGCTCTCGCTCGGACGGTCCGTCGGTTCCGGCAGAGAAACAGGTTGAGCTGAAGATCTACGACCCGCAGTCGCGCGAGGTGAAGTCGCTGGTGCTCACCACGAACGCGTTCGGCACGGCGCCCTTCGAGCTGCAGCTCGGCAAAGACGCGGCGTTGGGCCAGTACGCGATGTACGTGCAGGCCAACAGCTGGTCGGTGCAACTGCGCCACAACACCTTCCGCGTCGAGGAGTACAAGCCGCCCGAATTCACCGTGAAGGTGGAACCCGTGGGCGCGCCGAAGCCGGGTGAGCTGGTGAAGGTGAAGGTGACGGCGTCGCGCTACTCGGGCGGGCCGGTGGCGAACGCGAATGGTCGCGCCATCGTGACCGAGCGTGCCTACGCCCACGTCTGGAAGAGGTGGGACGACGACCTCGACGTGAACGAGAGCTACTACGGCTACTACAACCGCGACGAGTACGCGTACCGCGCGAGCCTGGGCTACGCGTACTCGCAGAAGACGCTCACGTTCAAGACGTCCGCGGATGGCACCGCCGAGCTGGAGCTGCCGAAGGCCACGGTGGTTGGCGACCGAAGCTACGAGGTGCAGGTCTTCGTGACCGACGCCACGCGCCGAGAGGTGACCGGCAGCGGAACGATCAATGTCGCCACGGCTCCCTACTACGTCGATGTCCGAGCTGATCGCTTCCTCTACAAGCCGGGCGAGTCCGTGAAGGTGAGGCTCCGCTCGGAGGACGCGAACGGACGTGTCCAATCGCCGCAGCTGGAAGTTCGGCTCGCGCGCGTGAACGCTGACGGCACGACGAGCGCGATCCTCAAGCGCACGGTGCAGCTCACCAACGGCGTCGCCGAGGCGTCGCTGGATGGGGATGCGGTGGGCGCGGTGCGGATTCTGGTTCGCAAACCGGACTCAGCGGAGAGCGAGCCGCCTCTCGCCGCGGCGGACGTGTGGCTGACCAATGACGCGAAGCCGCTCATTCCGCCGAACAGCGGCTTCGAGCTGTACACGGATCGCGCGCCGCTGAAAGTGGGCGGCACGGTGCGAGCGCTCCTCGTCACGCCGCTCGCCGGAGGCCACACGCTGGTGACGGTGGAAGGTGAAGAGCTCGACTTCGCGAAGGCCTACGCGATGAACGGGCGCGCCCGCTTCGTGGAGATTCCGCTCGACTCCGCGATGACGCCGAACGCGTGGATCTCCATCACCCGCTTCGAGGGCACCCGGCCTTTCATGCGTCAGGCGCCGATCCGGGTGCAGGGCGGCGACACCGTGCTCGACGTGAACGTGACGCACTCCGCTGAAGTCGTGGAGCCGGGCACGCCGCAGAAGGTAACCGTCGCCTGGAAGGGCGTGAACTTCGACGGGCCCACCGAGGTCGCGGTCACCTCCGTGGACGAATCGCTGTTCGCGATCGAGGACCAGGCGCTGGACTTCGTGACGTGGTTTGGGCGAAGGCCGCAGCAGCTTCGGGTGACCACGGCGATGACGCAGAGCCAGCGGTCGTTCCGGCCGCCGAAGCAGGGCAACGACGATCAGCAACTCGCGCTGCAGAAGCCCGGCGTTCCCGATGATCTCGACCGGGCGGGCGGCGGCATGGAGGTGGAGAAGGGAAAGGTGGCGGCGGCACCTCCTGCTGAATCCGTCGCCGACGTTGCCGAGAGCCGGGCCTCGAAGAAGGAGATGGCTGCGCCCGCACGCGACAAGGCGCTCGCCAACGCGGGGCCCATGGGCGCGCCGGGTAATGGGGGCGAGGCGCCGGTGAAGGTGCGCACCAACTTCAGCTCGTCCGCGGGCTGGTTCGCGCGGCTGAACGCGAAGGGAACTTCGACGACGGTGGATCTGAACGTGCCGGACTCGCTCTCGCGCTTCCGCACCGTCGCGTGGGTGGTGAGCCAGGGCGCGCACTTCGGGATGGGCTCGAACAGCTTCCGCACCGAGAAGCCGCTGATGGTCCGGCTGGAGGCGCCGCGCTTCTTCACCGAGCGCGACGAGGTGACTCTGTCCGCGCTCGTCTCCAATCGCCTCGGAACCAGTGCGTCGGTGAAGGTGGAGTTCAACGCCCCGGGATTGAAGCCGCTGGATCGGACCAGCCGCGTCGTGGACGTCCCCGCCAATGGAGATGTCCGGGTGGACGCGCGCTACGTCGTGGTCGAGCCCGGGATGATCAACGTGCAGGTCGTCGCGCGCGGTGGCGGCAAGAGCGACGCGGTGGCGATGCCGTTGCCCGCGGTGGTCCACGGCTCCGCGCAGCGCGTGGCGTTCTCCGGGCGGCTGTCGGACTCGTCCACGATGACCGTGAACGTGCCGGCGCTGCGAAATCCCTCGGGCACGAAGTTTCAGCTCACGGTCTCGCCGTCGCTGCTCTCGGTGATGGTCGATGGGCTGCCCTATCTCGCGGAGTATCCGTACGGCTGCGTGGAGCAGACGCTCTCGCGGTTCGTGCCGGCGGCGATCGCAGCGAGGACGGCGAAGCAGCTCGGCCTTCCGGCATCGCGCATTCCCTCTGAGTTGCCTCAGATGATCGACGCGGGCCTGAGCCGCCTCTACGGCTTTCAGCACGGGGACGGCGGCTGGGGCTGGTGGCAGTCGGACGACACGAACCGCTGGATGACCGCGTACACCGTGTACGGCCTCTCGCTGGCGGGCTCGGCGGGCGTCGCGGTGGACCGGAGCGTCATCGAGCGCGGCCGCGGCTATCTCGTCGCGCACCTCGGCGCTGCGCTGTCGAATCCCGAGGAGCACGCGTTCATGGTGTTCGCGCTCTCCTCCAGCGGCACGGTCCCGAAGCCCGCGCTCGACAAGGCGTTCGAACGGCGGACGAAGCTGTCCCGGCGCGGACGCGGAATGCTCGCGCTGGCGATGCTGAACGCGCACGACAGCCGGGCGCGGATCGCGGTGGAGAACCTCGACGACATCCTCACCGCCGCGAAAGAGCGCGCGGACGCGTCGGTGGGCGACGCGAATGATTCGTGGTCCACCTCGGAGGCGATCGAAGCGACGGCGTACACGCTGATGGCCATTGCCCGATTCGATCCGTCGAGCGCGAACTTGAAACCGCTGACCGACTTCCTCGTCCTGCGCCGCAACGGCGGCAAGTGGAGGACGACTCGCGACACGGCGTTTGCGATCTACGCGCTGTCGGAGCTCGCGCTGAAGGAGAAGGCGTCCGCGACGTCAGGGACGATCATCGTCGAGGTGAACGGCCGCGAAGCGGGGCGGGTGAAGTACAGCAACGGTGGGCTCACGATGAGCGCGCCGATCGTGCTTGGCGATTCATCCTTCAAGGCCGGCTCGAACAGCATCGTGCTGAAGCGCGACGGCGGACCCATCACCGGCTACTTCGCGGCGATGTTCGATGTGTACAACCGCGACGAGAACGTGAAGGGCGTGGGCTCTGACGTGAAGGTGTCTCGCACGTACACGCTGATTGGCCGTCCTTCGTCCGAGAAGATGACCGCGCCCACCGAGTACGGAATGCCCGTCGAGTCCGGCGTGCGCGTTCGAGTGGACCTGGAGCTGCGCGCGAACAAGGCGATGCAGTTTCTGATGATCGAAGATCTGAAGCCCGCCGGCTTCGAGGCGGTGGCGCAGAAGAGCGGGCGCGAGCTGTGCGGCTACACGTGCGCTCAGGCGGAGCTGCGGACGGACCGCGTGGCGTTCTTCTTCTCGGACATCAAGGTGGGCGTCACGAAGGTCAGCTACGAGCTGCGCGCGGAGGTGCCGGGACGTTTCCATGCGCTGCCCGCTCGAGCGGAGGCGATGTACGCCCCCGAGCTTCAAGCGACGACGGATGAGATGCGGTTCGAGGTGAGGGATGCTCCGGAGGCCGGAGATCAAGGCGTTGCGAGAGAAGAGCAGTAAGACGAAGTCCTACAGATCCCCGGCCGTCGTGGTGCGTTCAATCCATTCATGAGGACACTGATGCGTTCGCTGAAGCCTCTGCTGCTCGCGTTGTCGCTGCTCCCCGCGGTCGCCTTCGCGCAGGGAATGCTGCTCCCCACCGGGAACGGACGGCCGCTCGCCATCAAGAGCCAGCGCGTGAACACGACGATTCAGGACGGCACCGCGGTGACGCGCGTGGAGCAGACGTTCCTGAACGAGGGCCCCTCTCAGCTCGAGGCCTACTACGTCTTCCCGATGCCGAAGGGCGCGGCGCTCTCCGAGTTCTATCTGTGGATCAACGGCAAGAAGACCAAGGCCGAGATTCTGGAGAAGGAGAAGGCGACGAGCATTTACGAGGGCATCGTGCGGCGGCTGCAGGATCCGGGGCTGCTCGAGTACGTGGACACGGACGTGTTTCGCGTGCGCGTGTTCCCGGTGCCGGCGCGCGGCGAGCAGAAGATTGAGCTCGCGTTCAGCCAGGTGCTCGAGTTCTCGAACGGGCTGTACCGGTATCACTACCCGCTCGGCGCGACGGGAAAAGGTCAGGCGCCGGATTGGCGAGTGGTGACGGGGAACGCGCGCGGAGATTTCACCTTCACCGCGAACATCGCGACCAAATCCCCGCTGCGAGCGATCTACTCGCCCACCCACAACGTCTACATCTCGCGGAAGGGCGAAGTGCAGGCAGTCGTCGGGATGGAGGAGGGAACGGGCGCGGATCTCACCAAGGATCTCGACCTCTACTTCTCCGTCTCCGACAAAGCGGTGGGGCTGAACCTGCTCACGTATCGAGTGGGCGACGAGCCCGGCTACTTCATCGCGCTCATCTCCCCGAAGACGGAGGTCCAGGCGAACGAGGTCTCGGCGAAGCGGGTGACGTTCGTGATCGACACGTCCGGCTCGATGCAGGGAGACCGGATGCGGATCGCGAAGGACGCGCTCAAGTACTGCGTCACGCGCCTGAATCCGCAGGACACCTTCAACATCGTGCGCTTCTCCACCGACGTGGAGCCGCTCTTTCAGACGCTGCAGACGGCGTCGAAGGAAAACGTCGACAAGGCGGTGCGCTTCGTCTCGTCGATGGAGGCGCTGGGTGGGACCGCGATCGATGAGGCGCTGGTGCGCGGGCTCGCGGACAACAAGGGCGATTCGTCGAACCCGCACCTGCTCATCTTCATCACCGACGGGCAGCCGACGGTGGGCGACACGGACGAGGCGGTGATCGCGAGCCACGCGAAGGAAGCGCGGAAGAACAACACGCGCCTCTTCACGTTCGGCGTCGGCGAGGACCTGAACGCTCGGCTGTTGGATCGCCTCGCGGCGGAGGGCAACGGCGCGTCCGACTTCGTGCGCGACGGAAAAGAGTTCGAGACGAACGTGTCGGGCTTCTACGACAAGGTGAGCCACCCGGTGCTCGCGGACGTGTCGTTGGATCTGTCCTCGATGGAGGCCTACGACGTCTATCCGCGGAAGCTGCCGGACCTGTTCAAGGGCACGCAGCTCGTCGTGATGGGCAGGTTCCGAAAGCCGGGCGACGCGAAGGTGGTGCTCGCGGGCTCTTTGAACGGAGCGAAGAAGACGTTCGAGTACGGGACGACGCTGGATCCGCAGAGCAAGCGGGACGAGTTCATTCCGCGGCTGTGGGCGATCCGGAAAGTGGGCTTTCTGCTGGAGGAGATCCGCCTGCGAGGTGAACGGCCCGAGCTGCGCGAAGAGGTCACCGCGCTGGGAAAGAAGTTTGGAATCGTGACGCCGTACACGAGCTATCTGGTCGTCGAAGATCAGCCGATGAACGTCGCCCAGAATCGCCCGCCGAATCCGCCGCCCGTGTTCCATCCGTGGGAGGAGTCGCGCGGTGGATTGAAGGGCTCGGCCAGCGGTGGCGGCTCTGCTGACGACAGCTTCGACAAGGTGTTCGGCGCGCCGAAGAAAAAGGCGGACTCGGCCCCGATGGGTGCGCCGATGGTCGCCCCGGCGGACACGATGAGCACCTCCGAAGGCAAGCAGGCCGTCGCGGTCAGCCGTGCCACGAAGCAGATGAAAGAAGAGGAGAAGAGCGCCTCGGCCGATGAGCCCGTGCGCGTCGCGAGCGGCAAGACCTTCGTCTACCGCAACGGCGTCTGGACGGACTCGGAGGCGGTCTCGAACCCGGGCACGCAGCTCAAGATCAAGTTCCTCTCCAAGGCGTACTTCGCGCTGCTGGATGCGAAGCCCGAGCTGAAGGCGGCGCTGTCACTCGGAGACCACGTCGTGGTGATGATCGCCAGGGGCAAGAGCATCGCGATCAGCGACGGTGGCGAAGAGGACGCGGCGAAGGTGAGCGCGTTCTTGAAGTAGGGCCGAAACGGGAAATGGGTCCTCAGTGCGCGAGCTCTTCCCGCGCGCGAGGATCGCAACCCCGGACGCGACCATCACCGCCGCGGACGCGACCGTCACCGCGGGCGCTTCCTGAACGATCACCGCCACCAGCACCGGCATCGCGAGGATCCAATGGAAGAGCGGACTGTTCGCTCCGCCGGTCAGGCCCACCAGCAGCGCGAAGAAGCCACTGGTCGCGATGCCGACCGAATAGAGCAGCGTCCGCTCCACGGCCGCAGACGGCGCGCGGTCCAGCCAGTACGCCGCGCCCACCATCAACGCCGCCCAGAAGAGCCGCACGCTGAACGCCGCGGGCGAGAACTTCCCGATCGCCGCCACGTCGGCAAACGTGAAGAGCAGGACCACGCCCGCACAGAGCAGCAGCACTTTCGTTCTGTCAGGGCGTGGGCTGGGCAACCCGCTGTTCATACTCCGTCGGCGGCTTCATCTGGTCGAGGGATGAGCTCGAGCTGTCCGTCCGGCGCTGATTTTCTGCGACCCCGACGGGCTGAACCGGTTCGCCGGGTCGGCTTGCTCGAGCGCGGAGACAGGCTGGCCTCGCTGCGCAGCGCTCCGACGGACGTCTTCTCCTTCTGCAGCTCGCCGCGTTTCCGCAGCCCCTTGATCATCCGGCTGAACGACTCGGCGTTTCGCACGTGGTAGTCGCGGTAGTTGTTGTTGAACAGGATGTGAACCTCTTCGGACTCCTTCGAGAGCCACTCGGTCTTGTCGCCCCATTCGGAGAGCTCCTTCTCCGAGTACAGGTAGTTGAACCGTTCGCTCGCGTTCTCGAGGCCTTTTTTCTCCCAGGTCTCCGCGTTGCGCCCATGCAGCCGCACCAGACTCAAGGGACCCGTCGTCGCCATCACGGTCGGCGTGGAGGAGGGAAATCCCTGCGGCTCGTCCACGATCACGTAGGCGAACTGCAGCCGCTGCAGAATCTTGAGCGTGCTCGCCGCGGACTCCTTCGAGCCCATCCAGCCGCCGCCGCGGAACTCCACCGCCACCGTCCACGGCACGCGCTCCCGCAGCGACTCCAGATACGCCACGTTCACGCGGTTCTTGGTGAACCACGGCGGAAACTGAAACAGCACCGCGCCCAGCTTTCCGCCCTCCGCCAGCGGAGTCAGCGCGCCTCGAAACATGTCCCAGAGCACCGTCGTCGCGTTCGCGGACAGCGACCGCATGTAGACGCGCGGCTTCTTCAGCTCCGGCTGCGCCATCAGCTCCCGCACGCGAACCGGCAGCGCCTTCGTGATGGACGCGTGCTGCGTGAACAGCCCGAGCGCCTTCACGTTGAACTTGAACTGCGGCGGCGTGCGTTCGAGCCACAGCAGCGAGTTCTGCTCCGAGGGCACCGAGTAGAACGTCGAGTCCACCTCCACGATCGGAAAGTGCGCCGCGTAGTAGCGGAGGCGCTCCTCGGCCGTCATCTTCTTCGCCGGGTAGAACGAGTCCGCCTCGATGAGTCCCTTCTCGGTCCAGCCGCACGTGCCCACCCGAACGTTCGAGATGGGGAGCGCGCCCTGATCCGGCGTGATGGGACCTTCGGTCATGGGCGGCCTATCCCTTTCCGCCCGGGAAGCGAGGGAGCCGCTGATGACCGCGCAGCGCGGGGGCGAAGAGATCCCCCACCTTCGCGAGCCGCTTCGGCATCGTCTTGATCGTGAACGCGGACGGGTCCAGCTTCTCCGTCACCTCGCTCCACTTGAGCGGCGCGGAGACCGGCGCGCCCTCGACGGCGCGAATCGTGTACGGCGCGACGATGGTCTTCCCCTCGCCATTCTGAAACGCGTCGAGGTAGAGCCTTCCGTGACGGTCCTTCTTCATCCGCTCGGTCGTGGCGATGTCGGACAGCCCGCGCTCCATCGTGCGCGTCACCGCCACCGCGAACTCCAGCGCGTCCTGATGCGTGTGGCCCGGCGCCATGGGCACGAGCACGTGCAGGCCTCGCTTGCCGGAGGTCTTCACGACGCTCTCGAGGCCCAGGTGCTCCAGCATTCCGTGCAGCGTGCGTGCGACCTTGATCAGCTCCGCCCACGTGCCTTCTCCCGGATCGAGATCGAACACGACCCAGTCCGGCTGAGACAGGTGAGGCACTCGCGAATGCCACATGTGCAGCGTGAGCGCGGAGCGGTTCGCGAGCCACAGCAGCGCTTCAGGGCGATCGGCCACCGGGTGATCCAGCTTGCGCCGTTCGCTCTGCACCTCCGCGCGAGTGAGCCACTCTGGCGCGCCCATCCGCTCCAGCGTCTGCCGGAAGATGCCTTCCTTCTGAATGCCCTCGGGCCACAGCTGCAGCGCGAGCGGCCGCCCTTCCAGCGCGGGCACCATCACGTCCGCGACGGCGCGGTGGTACTCGTAGACGTCCTTCTTCGTGTAGCCGCTCTTCGGGAAGAGGACGCGGTCGCCGTGCGTCAGGTGGTAGTCCTTCTCCGGAACTTTCGAACGCGATTTGGCGGGCGCGTTGATCACCTCCGCGTCAGAGACTTCCTCTTCATCCCTGGTGTGCGCGCGAGCCATCCGCGCGGCTTTCTTCGTCGGCGCCTTCCGGTGTCCCACCTCTTCGGGGATTTCGCGGACCACCTGCGAGGGATCCTTGTCATCGCGCAGGCCCTGGAACGACGGATGCCGAAGCTTCCCGTCGCGCGTCCATTCGGTGAACTCGAGCTGCGCGACGTAGCGCGGCTCCACCCAGATCGCGTCGCGGTATCTCGGCGCGCCTTTGACCTGCTGCGAGTCCACGGCGATCGCATCCAGCTTCTTCCGGAGCTCCTTGCGCAGCTTGCTCGAGAAGCCCGTGCCTACTTTGCCGGCGAAGACGTAGTCCTTGCCCTCGCGAACGCCCACGAGCAGCGCGCCGATCTCGTTCGCGCCGTTGCTGATCGGCGTGTAGCCCACGATCACGAACTCCTGCGCCTGATGCAGCTTGAGCTTCAGCCACTCCGGTGAACGCTTCGGCTCGTAGATGGAGCCTTTGCGTTTCGCGATGACCCCTTCGAGGTTCGCCTCCTTCGCCTGGGCCATCGCCTGTTCGACGTGCCCCTCGACGCGTTCGGCGAGCATGATCGGCGGCGCGATGTTGCTGAGCACGCTCTCGAGGAGATCGCGCCTGTCCTCCAACGGCCGCTTGCGGAGGTCCTCGCCGTCGAGCCAGAGGAGGTCGAACACGTAGAAGCGATGTTCGGAGTCGCCGCTCTGGATACTCTGGAAGTTCGATCTGCCCGAGCGATCCACCGCCACCACTTCGCCGTCGAGCACGACCTCGCCGATGCGCATTCGCTTCAGCGCTCGGGCGATCTCGGGAAAGCGGCTCTCGAAGTCCAGAGCGTTGCGCGACTGAAACGCGAGCTTGCCGTTCACGATCGCGGCGAGCGCTCGATAGCCGTCGTACTTCACCTCGAACACGAACTCGTCGCCTTCGGCGGAATCGGGCGTGGAGAGCGTCGCCTTCATCGGAGGCCACACGCGCTGCAGCAGCACCTCCGGGCTCGCGTGTGGACGTCCGAGGAGCTTCTTCGTCACCGGGCCACGCGTGATGCGGCGGCCGCTCGCGACGGACTCGGGGCGCTGTTCCACCACGTCGAACGACGGATCTTCCTTCCCATCCTTCGCCTTGAAGAAGATCCACTGCGCCTTGCCGGATGGACCCGGCCGCGTGCGCACGAGGTGCCAACGTCCCTTCAGCTTCTCGCCTTCGAGATCGATGACGAGGTGGCCCTTCTTGCGCTGTTGGCTCGCCTGACCGGGCGGGAACGTGTCGTATGTGCCGCGTTCCCAGATCAGCGAGTCACCGCCGCCGTACTCCGCGTCCGGAATGCGGCCTTCGAAGCTGCCGTACTCCAGCGGGTGATCTTCGGTCTGCACCGCGAGGCGCTTCACCGCAGGATCGTACGAAGGACCCTTCGGGATCGCCCACGACGCGAGCGCCTCATCCATCTCCAGCCGAAGGTCGTAGTGGAGCCTCGACGCGTCGTGCTTGTGGATCATGAACGAGGGCTTCGACGTCGCCCGCTCGGGAACCGGCGCGGGGGCCGGTTCGGAGGTGACTTCGAAGTTCCGCTTCTGCCGATACGTCTCGAGGTTGGAGGGCGTGCGTCTTCGGGCCATGCCTCGAAGATCCGCACGCGGCGCCGAACGCGCATGGGCCCGGTCGAGGAGCGACCGGACTGACGTCACCCCTCGACTTTGCCGAAGCCCCTCAGGCCATGTCCGGGTTGTGCCCCGGCTTGCTGATCTCCGTCAGCGTCTCCGCCTTGATCGACCGATCACCCACGTCCGTCGCGAGATCTCCCAGGCTTATGACGCCGACCAGTTTCTTGCTCTGATCCACGACGACGAGCCGGCGGATCTTGCCGTCCTTCATCTTCTCCGCGGCCTCCGTCACGTCATCCGAGTCGAAGCACCAGGAAATCCCAGCAGACATCGCGGAGCGCACCGGCGTGTTCTCCGCGTTCAGGCCCTGCGCGATCGCGCGGATGACGATGTCGCGGTCTGTGACTGAGCCGAGGATCTTGTTCCCGTCGCAGACGGGGAGAAAGCCCGTGTCCTGCTCCTTCATCATCCGCGCCGCCTCGACGATCGAGGCGTCCGGCGCGATCACCTGAACGTTCTTCGTCATCACGTCCTTGATCTGCATTTGAGGGCTCCAAAAGTTGGGGGTTCCCATCGAACGTGGGGTCCTCCCGTGAGCGCCGCAACGCGCAGGAGGCCGCTTGCCCCTCACTCGTTCAAAGGGTCGCCCCCCGCGAATCGGATCAACCCTCCGATGCGCATCTTTCGGTCAGACAGGAGACCGACATGGCCAAGGACAAGATCAAGCTGGTTCCCCCGAAGCCGCAGCAGCCGGGCGAGCCCGAGGAGATCGGACGTGAGCTCGGCGAGGATCCCGCGCGTCACCGCGGAATCGAACAGGGACTCCCGCAGAGCCCGCGCAGCGGAGCCTCCGAACGACAGGGCGACGACGACGATGGCGCAATGGAGCCCGGAAAAGGCGAGCCGCACGAAGACGACGACGCTGGAACCAAACGCGAGGAGCCCATCTACAACCGCGAGAACCGGCAGGCCTCCGCGGCCGAAGCGGGCAATCAACATGACGGGCGCGGCGAGTTCGCTGATCAGCGCGAGGTGCTGAAGCCGCAGTTCCGACTCGGCTATCCCGCGGATCAGGAAGGCCGCAAGCCGCGGAAGCTGGAGTGAGATTTCAGTGCGGAGCGGGTTTCGAGTCGTTCTTCCCGCTCCGTACGTCGTGCGCGCGCGCACCCGCTCGATGGGCGGCCTCGGCTCGGCTGAGGCCCTGCTGACGCAGCGACTTGAACTCGTCTTCGAACGCCTCCAGCTCCTCTTCGCTCGCGTGCTGAAGATCCGCGAAGGCGTTGCGTGCGCGGCTGGTGCGAATGAGCTCGTCGAGCTTCAAGTGGATCGCTCGCGCGTCGCGGTTCTGCGTGGCCTGGATCAGAAACACCATCAGGAACGTGATGATCGTCGTGCCGGTGTTGATCGTGAGCTGCCAGCCATCGCTGAAGTGGAAGAGGGGCCCGGCTATCGCCCATACGGCGACGACCAGAAGCGCGGCGATGAACGTCTTGCTCGTTCCGCACTTGTCCGCCACCGCGTTTGCGAACCGCTGAAACCGATCAGCCTTCTTGAGCGCCGCGGGATCTTTCATCGCCGGACAAAGATGTGATCGGCGTGCAGTACAGACGTAGCGGCGGAAGGGCGCCTGGTTGCTCGAGTGCTCGGGCGAAGCTGCTCAGCGATGCCCATCATCGCTGTTGTGACCGAAGCGATCGGCTGGGCCAGCTCGCTGATCCTCCTCCTCACCATTGGAAAACAGGTGTGGAAGCAGTGGACGAGCGGCAGCAGCGAAGGCGTGTCGAAGTGGCTCTTCGTCGGGCAAATGGCCGCCTCGACGGGCTTCACGGTCTACAGCTACCTGGTGCACAACTGGGTGTTCGTCGTCACCAACGCGTTGCTGCTCTGCAGCGCGGTGCTCGGCTTCCTCATCGTCCTGCGTCACCGGCGGCGCGCTGCTCGACAGCAACAGCGGCCAGCCGGCGCGCAACGATTTCCTACTGAACGTGCTGCTGCGCCGTGAAGTCGTTCGGCTTCAGGATGCGGTGGTCGCCGTGGCGCAGCCGCTCCTCTTCGTTCAGCGGCGCGGAGAACGTCTTCGCGATCTTGTTGTAGACGCCGCAGATCAGAATCGTCGGCACCCACTGCCCCACGAACATCGCCCAGTGCTTCTTTCCGGCGGCCATCAGCGCCAGGGACACGCCCATCGATCCCACCGCGAGGCCCAGGAAAGTGAGGGAGGGAATGCGGCGGGTCTGGTCCTCGATGATCGTCGTCGTCACGCCTTCGTTCTTCACGGGAAACTCCTTTTGCTCGTGGAAAGTGAAGCAAAGGTGCGCATCGGTCTGCGTCCGGACGTGAACGGTCCCGCCTGTCCGTCTGCCCTTCAGGCCAGGGGGCGTGCACCGGGGCATCGTCCGGCGCGCCTGCACACCTTTGGCGCCACGGAGGAGACCAATCGATGAGTGAGAAGATCGTTTCCAAGCTTCGCGGTCTGGCGCAGCTCGATGTGGACGCCATCGGCACGTACGACGCGGCCATCGCACGGGTGACCGACGAGGAGGTCGCCACGCAGCTCGCGTCGTTCCGAGTGGATCACGTGCGGCACGTACAGGATCTCAACGCGCTCATTCAGAAGCTGGGCGGCGCGCAGGTGTCCCAGACTCCGGATCTCAAAGGCGTCGCGCTCACCGGGATGACGATGGTGACGTCGATGATGGGCACGCTCTCCGCGCTGATGGCGATGGTGGGCAACGAGGAGCTCACCAACCGCGTCTACGAAGCGGCGCTGAAGCTGGAGCTGGGCTCCGAGGCGCGCGAGCTCGTCGCGAAGAACTACGCGGACGAACGCCGGCACCTCGCGTGGATCAAATCGGCGCTGAAGATCCGGCTCCCGCTCATCGGCCACCGCGGCCACGACGCGCACGCGCAGTAGCACTCGCAGGAGTGGTCGCAGGAACGGTCACGGATTCGTGGTGCCAGCCGGCCCCGCGCCACCGATCCCTTTGTCCTCGAGATCGCCTTTCACCTTCGCCGCGTCGCCGCCGGTGAGGACTTCGACGCGATAGGCGCGCTCGGGGCCAGGCTCGGCTTCGTAGGAGACCTTCACCGCGTCGCCGGGGTCCACCGCGTTGAGGCCGATGCGCTGGCCTTTGCGCTCCACGTTCGTGCTCGGATCCACCGTGAACCAGACGCGGTTCGGAGAGCCGTTCAGGCCTACGACCGAGAACTGATTCTTCTGAACGTCTTCGACGACGCCGGTGCCCTTGTGCGTCTCGCCGTCACGCGTCGCTTCCTTCGTGCCCGCACATCCGGCAACCAGGACCGACATCACCAGCGCCGTTCGAAGGGTCCGCTTCATGGCCGAGCAAACTCGCAAGTCGCGACGCGCTCGTCATCTGTCGGCGGGGCCAACCGAAGAGCGCGCCAGCGTGTATAACGCCCGCGTCCGTGATCCTCGAACCCGACTTTCTCCTCTGGGAAGACGCGCTCCGCAGCGACCTCCTCCTCGAAATCTCCGCCGAGGGGACCATCGTGGGCGCGCCGCGAAAAGGCACCGCCACCGCCACGAGAAAGCTTTCAGGCCGCGCGATTTTTCCGGGGCTGGTGAACGCGCACTCACACGCGTTTCAGCGCCTCATCCGCGGCCGCACCGAATACGTCGCGACCGGCTCCGCGGGCGATGACTTCTGGAGCTGGCGCGAGCTCATGTACCGCGCAGCGGAGTCGCTCTCGCCGGAGGAGCTCTACAGCGCGTCCCGGCAGGTGTTCCTCGAGATGGCGCAGGCGGGCATCACGTCCGTCGGAGAGTTCCACTACCTGCACCATCAGGCGGACGGCACGCCGTACGACGACAAGAACCTGCTCGCGAAGCAGGTCGTGAAGGCCGCGCGCGACGTGGGCCTTCGCATCGTGCTGCTGCGCGTCGCCTACGCGCGGTCCGGTTTTCAGAAGCCGGAGAATCCGCGGCAGCGCCGCTTCATCGACAAGACGCCGGACGCGGTGACGCGGGCGGTGCAGGAGCTTCAGAGCCACTACGGCAACGATCCGTTCGTGAGCGTCGGTCTCGCCCCGCACAGCGTTCGAGCCGTTCCCGCCGACTGGCTGAAGGCCTTCTCCTCCATCACGCAGCTCCCGCTTCACATGCACGTGGGCGAGCAGCCGCTGGAGGTGAGCGCGTGCCTGATGGAGCACCGCAAGCGCCCCGTCGAGCTGCTCGATTCAGTGGGGCTCTTGCGATCGAACTTCACCGCGGTGCACGGCGTTCATCTCGAGCCGGAAGAGGTGAGCCGCCTCGGTCGGGCGCACGCGCAGGTCTGCGCTTGTCCCTCCACCGAACGAAACCTGGGCGACGGCATCGTCCCCGCGGACGCGCTCTTACGAGCGGGCGTGAGCCTCTCGCTTGGCTCGGACAGTCAGGCGCACGTGGATCTGTTCATGGAGGCGCGGCAGCTCGACGGCCACTTGCGGCTGCTCCGGCTCAAGCGCGCGGTGCTGGATCCGGGCGGCGGTCATCCCTCGGGCCTCGCGCTGAGGCTGTTCCGGATTGCGTCAGAGGGCGGCGCGCGATCGCTGGGACTTCGGACGGGTGTGCTCGGGCCGGGCATGCCGGCGGACTTCTTCACCGTGGATCTCTCTCACTGCAGCATCGTCGGCGCGACGGATCAGACGCTGCTCGCCTCGCTCATCTTCGCGGCGGAGCGCGGCGTGGTCTGCGACGTCGCGGTGCAGGGCCGCTTCATCGTGGAGAACGGCCGTCACCCGGATCAGGAAATGGTGGCGCAGGAGTTCACCGCCGTCTCGAGGAAGGTGCTGGCGTGAGCGTGCTCGACGAGCTGAAAGCGACGCTCAAGCAACTGGTCGCCATCGATTCGACGTCACAGCGCAGCAACGCGCCGATGATCGATCATCTGGAGAAGCGCCTCACCGCGGCGGGCTTTCGCTGTGAGCGACAGGGCTATCGCGATGAAGCGGGCGTGGAGAAGACGAACCTGCTCGCGCGGTACGGCCAGTTCGAGGTCGCGAAGCTCGCGCTCGTGGGCCACACGGACTGCGTGCCGTACGACGCGGATTGGAAGGAAGCGCTGAGCCTCCAGGAGAAGGAGCAGAAGCTCTTCGGGCGCGGCGCGTGCGACACCAAGGCGTTCGTCGCGTGCGCGCTCGTCGCGGCGGAACGGAAGAAGCGGGACGGACTGCTCCTCATCTTCACCGCCGACGAAGAGGTGGGCTGCACCGGCGCCAAGAAGCTCGTGGACGCGCAGAAGGGGAAGGCGCGCTTCGCGATCGTCGGCGAGCCCACCTCGCTTCGTCCGATCCGCGCGCACAAGGGCTACTGCATCGCCGAGGTGGAGGTGCACGGAAAAGAGGGCCACAGCGCGTACCCGGACTCCGGGGCCTCCGCGATCTTCCGGGCCAGCCGGTTCTTGAAGCGCCTCGAAGAGCGGAGCCGCGGCGAGCTGCGCGCGAAGGACGAGCTGGATGATCAGTTCGATCCGCCGTTCACCACCGTCAACGTCGGCGTCATCGCAGGCGGCAAGGCGAAGAACATCATCCCGGGGAGCTGCCGCTTCATCGTCGAGTGGCGGCCGATCCCGCGTCAGGGCAGCGAGCACGTGTCACGCCTTTTGGACGACGTGCTGCGCGAGATGAAATCCGAAGAACCGGAGTTCAGCGCGAGCATCAAGGTCACGCGCCTGGATCGCGGCGTGGAGACGAAGCCGGACTCCGCGGTGGTGCGCTTCATCACCGAGCAGACCGGAAAACAGCCCGAGACCGTCTCGTTCGGAACCGAAGCGCCGCAACTGACGGAGCTCGGCGCGGAGGCGGTGGTGTTCGGACCGGGCGACATCCGCGTCGCTCATCGCACCGGAGAGTTCGTTCCGGTCGCGGAGCTTCAGCGCTGTGAGGAGATCCTCGAAGCGGCGATCGATCGGTTCGTCACTTCGTGAAGCGGACGAAGTAGCTCTTCACCGCTGCGTCGATGAGGTCCGGATCCAGCTGCGCGCTGCGCTCCTCGTACGCCGCGAGGTCCTTCACCTGCATCACGATGTCGCGAGGCTGGCACGCGGCGAACGGGCGGTTGGTGGGCTTGTAGTGCGTGTCGATCAGGTACTGCACCTGATCCGGGTCGTACTGGATGCCGGACTTCTGGCAGACCATCTCGAAGATCTCGTGGAAGAGATCTTCATCCGGCCGCTGCACCTCCAGCTTGTACCGGACGCGGCGCAGGAACGCGTCGTCCACCAGCTCCGCCGGATCCAGGTTCGTGGAGAAGGCGGTGAACACGTCGAACGGCACCTGCATCTTCTTGCCGGTGTGGAGCGTGAGGAAGTCGAAGTCGCTCTCGAGCGGGACGATCCAGCGGTTGAGCAGATCCTTCGGCGACACCTGCTGACGGCCGAAGTCGTCCACCAGCAGCATCCCGTTCGTGGCTTTCACCTGGAACGGCGCCTCGTAGTACTTCACCTCGGGGGAGTAGATGAGGTCGAGGTCCGTGAGCGTGAGCTCGCCGCCGACGACGACGAGAGGACGGCGCGCGCGGACCCAGCGGTGATCGTACGGAGGCGTGTCCGGGCCATCCATGATCGGCTTGTGCACGGTCTCGTCGAAGACGCGGATGATGAAGTCGTCGATCAGCAGCGAGTGCGGGATGAAGATGTCGCCGTCGAAGCAGTCCACCATGCACTGGCAGAGCGCCGTCTTTCCGTTGCCGGGCGGCCCGTAGAAGAAGATCGACCGCCCCGAGTTCAGCGCGGGGCCGATGCCGTCGTAGACGTAGTCGCGGACGATCAGCGAGTTGAAGTGCTGCTCCATGTGCGCGCGCGTGATCCGGTTGCCGCGGATGGACTGCTGCTTCACCGCATACGCCCACTCTTCCAGCCGCACCGGGGCGGGGCCGTTGTACTTGTTGCGCTCCAGAATCTGCTTGAGCAGATCGGTCGCGAACGAAGTCAGCTGGAAGATCATCGTGGACTTACCGACGCCCGATGCGCCGCCGCCGCGGATGTCGAGCATCTTGTTGCGACGAAGGCCTTCGATGACCTCGTCCACGATGTGCGAAGGGAGTTGAATCTTCGTGGCGATGTCGCGCCCGCGCATCTCGCCGGCGAAGAACACCGCCTTCATGATCAGCTCTTCGATCATCGAGACGGAGAGGCCGCTCTCTTCGATGCTGCGCGGCACCTCGGGCCAGAACGTCTCTTTCGGAGGCGCGACCGACGGCTTGGGAAGCGCGCCGGCCCGGCGATCCGGCTGCTGTCGCCGTTCGGGGCCGTCGTACGGAGGCGGATTGGGCGCGCGGCGATCCGGCCCACGTTCGCGGCGCTCCGGAGGTGAGTTGGTGGGCGGCCCGGCAGAGGCTTGCGCCTGCGGAGGAGGGCGCGGCGGCGGCGACGTCGGCATCGGGCCGAACGGGTTCGCGTTGCCGGACCTCGTCGGAATGGGGATCAGCGGCTGCGACGTGGAGCGCTGAGGCGCAGGCGCCGCGGGGCGATTTGTGTTCGCACCTCGCGGCGGCGCTACGGTCCCCGTCTTTTCTCCGCCTTCGTCGATGGAGAAGTCGTCGCCGTCACCGGGTTGAGCCATGGCGCGCGAGCTTATACCGGGCCTCGCCGAACGGCTGCCTGCCTGGTGTACGGGTTACTTCACGAACACCGTGACGTCCGCGGAGAGGCCCGCACGCATGGGGAGCTCAGGCTTCTTCGCCGTCTGGCCCGA
>JBJMQN010000714.1:0-5419 GCA_045802665.1 Myxococcaceae bacterium
AACACGCTCACCCTTCGACTTCGACTTCCCCCAGTGTCATTGGTAGGAAGGCTCCGCCATGCCGACGGTCATTGAAGGAACTCTCGTTGCCCCCGAGGGACGGTTTGCCCTCTGCGTCACGCGCTTCAACGCGTTCATCACCGATGAGCTGGTGAAGGGCGCGGTGGATGCGCTTCGCCGTCACGGCGTCTCCGAGGACGCAATAGACCTCTTCCACGTGCCCGGCGCGTTCGAGCTCTCCGGCGTCGTGCGCAAGGTCGCTGACAGCGGCCAGTACGTGGGCGTCGTCGCGCTGGGCGCGGTCATCCGCGGCGGGACTCCGCACTTCGACTACGTCGCGGGCGAGGCGGCGAAGGGGATTGGCGCTGTGGCCGCTTCGTCGGAGGTCGCGATTGCGTTCGGCGTCCTCACCACCGACTCCATCGAACAGGCCATCGAGCGCGCCGGCACCAAGGCTGGCAACAAGGGCGCGGAGGCGGCGCTGGTGTGCCTCGAGATGGTGAACCTGCACGCGGAGATGGCGCGGCACTTTCGCGGCGGGGTGAAGCTCCGCCCGGTTCCGGCGGGGAAGAAGAAGTAGATGGGCGCTCGCCGCACGGCACGAGAGCGCGCACTGCAGGCGCTGTACGGGATGGAGATGTCCCGGGCGAAGGCGGAGGACGCGCTCGAGCAGGCGTGGGTTTCGGCGTCGCAGGATCCGGACGCGAAGAAGGATGCGGATCAGGATCCGGCGGCGAAGAAGTTCGCCCTGGAGCTCGTGGACGGCGTCAGCGCTCACCTCGAGGAGATCGACAAGCTCTTGCAGGACCACAGCCACAACTGGCGGCTGGATCGGATGAGCCGGATCGATCGCAACGTGCTGCGCCTCGCCGTGTTCGAGCTGAAGTACCGGCCCGACATCCCGCGCAAGGTCACCCTCAACGAGGCCATTGAGCTGGGGAAGAACTTCGGAAATGAAGAGTCGTCCTCGTTCATCAACGGCTTGCTGGATCGCATCGCCGTCGCGCTGAACAAGGCTTGAGCCCATGGCTTCCGTCTCGACGCACGACATCGGACTGGACGCGCTCGACGAGCTGAAGGACGTCGATGCGCTCTGTCTGTTCGTGGGCGAGGACGAACGGCCATTGCGCGGTGCGGCGGGCTATGTGGACTGGCGCCTCTGTGGGGCCCTGTCGCGCGTGATCAAGAACGGGTTTTTCGTGGGCGCGGCTTCGGATTGGCTCCTGCTCCCTTCGAACGGCCGGATCGCCCCGTCGCGGATCTTCGTCGTGGGCCTGGGGAAGCGGGCGGGGCTGTCGGCGGAGGGGATTGGGAAGGCGCTCTCGGTCGCGGCGCGGACTCTGACCCGGGCGAAGGTGGAGAGCGTGGCGCTGGAAATTCCCTCGGGGTCGTCGGTGGATGAGGCGGCCCGCGCGGGGGTGTTCAGCCGTGAATTCCTGCCCGAGTTCAAGGGCCGGGCGGTGGCTCTGCTGGCGGAGAAGAGTCTGGCGCGCCTTTTGCCCGGGGCGAGCGGGGCCAGCCGGGCTCAGTGAACGGGCTCTTCGCTCGGGATGAACGGATGGCTATGATGCCTCCGCTCCCCGGCCGGACTCATGCCCTCCTACAAGGTTTTGATCGTTGAAGACTCCAAGGCTTCGCGCGAGTTCATCGCGGCCACGGTGGAGTCCATCGACGGTGTCGAATGCCTGATGGCGGCGAGCGGCTTCGAGGCGCTCAAAATTCTTCCCCGGCATCGGTTCGATCTGATCATCACCGACATCAACATGCCGGACATCAACGGGCTCGAGCTCATCAACTTCGTGAAGAAGAACCCGCACTACCGGGACACGCCGCTGTTCGTGATCACCACCGAGGGGCGTGAGCAGGATCGGCAGAAGGGCATCGCGCTGGGCGCGGCGGAGTACCTGGTGAAGCCCTTCGAGCCGTCGGCTCTCGAAGTCCTCCTGCGCGAATATCTGAAGATCGCGTGAGCTCCAAAGGCCTCTCCGACTTCATCGCCGAAGCGACCGAAGTGCTGGACGTGCTGTCGCGCGATCTCCTCGAGCTCGACGAGCACCGCGGCGAAGAGCCGGATCCGGATCGCATCAACTCGATCTTTCGCGCGGCGCATTCGATCAAGGGCCTCGCGGGGATGTTCGGGCAGGACCGGATGGCGGCGCTCGCGCACCACTCGGAGGATCTGCTCGACAGGCTGAGACTTGGAAAAGTTCCGCTCTCGGATGCGGTGCTGGACTCGCTGATAGAGACGCTGGATGTGCTGCAGGCGCTGCTCGCGGAGCTGTCGCGTTCGGAGAGCTCGGAGGCGCTGACGTCGAGGGCCAAGCAGCTGGGCGACAGGCTTTCCATGGTGGGCAGCGAGCCGCCGCCCGCGCCCGCCGACGAGCTGGATTCGCTGGAGCTGGATGCCGCGGTGCGAGCGGTGTTCACCGAATACGAAGAGCACCGGCTGCGCGAAAACATCCGCCGCGGCCTGGCGCTCTTCAAAGTGCGAGCGGCGTTCGATCTCTCCGATTTCGATCAGGGGCTCGCCGCGCTGAACGCGAAGCTGAAGCCGCTGGGAGAGGTGATCAGCACGCTGCCTTCGGCCGAGCCCGGAGGGGGGACCGGCATCGCGTTCGATCTGATCTTCGGAACCAAGCGGCCCGAAAGTGAGCTCACCGCCGCCGTCGAAGGCATGCCGGTCCGGGTGAGCGCGATTCACAAGAAGGGCGAAGCTCCCGCGCCCGCACCCGCGAAGCCCGCTGGGAAAAAGCGAGGGAAGAAGAAAACGGAGCCAGAGCCACCGATCGCCCGCGGAACGCCACAGCCGCCGGAGCCATCGCCGGTTCCCCGCTCAACGGTCGACGCTCAACGCTCAACGCAAGCTCCGCGATCGCCCGAAACCCCTATCGGCGCGGAACGCTCAACGATTCCCGACGACGAGCCCGATCAGATCGAAGCCCCGGAAGGCGTCCACGTCACCGCGCTCCCGACATCCGGCCAAGCGCCCCGGCCGCGCGCGGAGTTCGACACCTCGCTCCGATCGCTCACCCAGACGGTGCGCGTGGACATCCGGCGGCTCGACGCGCTGATGAACGCGGTGGGCGAGCTGCTGCTCATCAAGGCGAACGTGCAGCGGCTCGCGGACAGCGCGCAGGCGGGTGGATCGCACAACATCTCGAAGCTGTGGGGACAGGAGCTCGGGCGGGAGAGCCGTCAGCTCGAGCGGAAGCTGGATGAGCTCCAGTCCGGCATTCTGGATGTCCGCATGGTTCCGCTGGGCCAGGTGTTCGACAAGCTCGCGCGGCTGGTGCGGCGCATCGCTCGGGAGGCGGGCAAGGAGATCGACTTCGCGATCACCGGCGAAGAGGTGGAGCTGGACAAGCTCATCGTGGAAGAGCTGTCGGATCCGCTGATGCACCTCATCCGGAACTCGATCGATCACGGCGTCGAGTCTCCGAACGATCGCGTGGACTCGGGGAAGCTGCGGCGCGGGACGATCTCGCTCTCCGCGCGTCAGCAGGGAAACCACGTCGTAGTGGAGGTGAAGGACGACGGCGCGGGCATCGACGAGCGCCGCGTGAGAGAGGTCGCCATCTCGCGCGGGCTGCTCACCTCCACGCAGGCGGACGAGCTCGGGCGGCGCGAGCTTCTGAACCTCATCTTCCTGCCCGGATTCTCCACGGCGAAGAACGTCTCCGAGCTCTCCGGCCGCGGCGTCGGCCTCGATGTCGTGAAGAACAACATCGCGAACCTCTCCGGTATCATCGACGTGCAGAGCGAGCGAGGCCGCGGCACGACGTTCACGCTCACGCTGCCGCTCACCCTCGCGATCATCCGCGCGCTGGTCGTATCCGTCTCCGAACGCACCTACGCGGTGCCGCTCAACTCGGTGCTGGAGATCATCTCCGTCGAGACGAAGGACATCCGCACCGTCGAGCGCCGCGAGGTCGTGGATCTCCGCGGCCAGACCCTGCAGCTCGTGCGGCTGGCGCGGCTGTTCCAGCACAACGAACGGCCGCTGCAGCGGATGTACGTCGTCGTCGTCGGACTCGCGCAGGAGCGGCTGGGAATAGCGGTGGATGAGCTGCTCGGGCAGCAGGACATCGTGACCAAGCCGCTGGGCGGAAGGCTGCAGGGGCTGCGCGGGATCTCGGGCGCGACGGATCTCGGGAATCGCCGCACCGTGCTCGTGCTGGACGTGGGCGCGCTGATGGAAGAGGTCATCCTCGGTGATCGGCGGGCGGAGGTCATATGAGCCGCGCGCTCGACAGGTTCTTCTACCGGCCGGATGAGGAGGAGAGCGGGCTGCTCGATCTCTCCGCGGCCTCGGGTGAAACGCCGTCCGCGATCCCGGAAGAGCCGCTGCGCGAGTACATCGCATTCTGGCTCGCCGGCGAATGCTACGCGGTGCCGATCGCGTCGCTGCGCGAGATCGTGAAGGTGCCGTCGCTGACGGAGATTCCTCGAGCACCGGAGAACCTGCTCGGCGTCATGAACCTGCGCGGCGAGGTGATGCCGGTCTACGACGTGAAGAAGCGGCTGCGGCTCATCGATCACGTGATGAAGATCGCCGGGCCCGAGGCCGCGAACGCCGTGATCCCTCGCGGCGCGCGGGTGCTGGTGATGAACGCTGTGGATGGACCGTGGGGTGTGATCGTGGACGCGGTGACGGGCGTCGTCCGACTGAAGGCGTCCACGCTGGAGACGCCGCCGCAGGGACTTCGCGGTGAGCGCGACTGCATCGTGGGCCTGGGCCGCAGGAAGGAGCAGCTCTTCATCCTGCTCGACCTCGAAAGGGCGCTTCAGTGACCGCGACGCAGTTCCACCTCCCGCCCGCCGAGGCGAACGACTCGCTCCAGCTCTGCGCGTTCCGCGTGGGCGACGAGGAGTACGTGCTCGACATCATGCGCATCGAGGAGATCCTCCAGCCGCATCCGACGACGCGCGTGGCGGGCGCTCCGGAATGGGTGCAGGGCGTCATCAACCTGCGCGGGGCGATCATCCCCGTGGTGGAGTTGCGCAAGCGGCTGCAGAGCAGGGGCGCACCGCCGCCGAAGTTGAAGCCGAAGTTTCTCGTCTGCCGGATTGGCCGAAGGCGCGTGGCGCTCCTCGTGGATGGCGTCACCGAGGTGATCCGAGTCGGGCTGGATGAGCTCAAGCCGGCTCCGGGGATTCTGTCGGGCGGACATGCGCCGTTCGTGCTCGGCGTGTGCGGCCCGCCGGACAGGCTGCGACTTCTGCTGGATGTGAAGGCGACCGTCGCGAAGGAGCCCGAGCGGTGATCGATCACGAGCCGCAGACCGCCGCCGAAGAGGCCCGCTACCGCGTGGTGGCGGACGTGGACGTGGGCAAGGCAGAAGCCGCGGAGATTCTGCTCAACGCACTCTACGACGAGAGCTGGCGCGTGCGGAAAGCCGCGGCGGAGCGGATTCCGTCG
>JBJMQN010000715.1:0-2490 GCA_045802665.1 Myxococcaceae bacterium
GAGACGCTTCTGCTCCAGCGCCCGGCGGGAGGTGCGGACGATCTGATCCACGTCGAAGGGCTTGGCGAGGTAGTCGAACGCGCCCTGCTGAATCGTGTCCAGCGCGCCTTCGATGTTCCCGAACGCGGTCAGCACGATGACGGGCGTGTCCGGCGACGCGGCCTTCACCGCGGTGAGGACTTTCAGCCCGTCGTTCGGGTCCGGCATCGCCATGTCGGTGAGGACGAGATCCACCCCGTCCTCGCCGGCGAGGACCTTCTCTGCCTCCGAGGGGCCGGTCGCGCAGGTGACCTTGCCCTCGGGCGAGAGCAGGCGGGTCAGCAGATCCCGCGCGTGCGGATCATCGTCCACCACGAGGATGTGGCTGGGGGACTTCACGAGTTCGCGACTTTCGAAAGCCCCGGCTCGAGCTGAAGCTGCGGCTGCGCGGCCCGGGTCTCACTGGAGGCGCGCGCATCGGGCGGCTGCGCGAGCGGCAGGCGCACCGAGAACTGCGTGCCCACGCCCTGCGCGGACCTCACCTGAATGCTCCCGTTGTGCGCTTCCACGAGCCGCTTCGTCGTCGCCAGCCCGAGGCCATGGCCCGGCAGCCCCTTCGTCTCCGGCGCACGGAAGAACGGCTGGAAGAGCGCGCGCTGGGACTGCTCGGAGAGGCCGACGCCGTTGTCGGTGACCTCGAGCACCGCCTCGCCCTTCTCGCGGAACAGCCGCACGGTCACCTTCGCGTCTTTTCTGCCCGCCGAATATTTCACCGCGTTGGAGAGCAGGTTCTGCGCAATGGACTGCAGCATGGGCGCGGACGTCGCGACCCACGTGTGCGGCATCAGGTCGCGCTCCAGCTTCACGCCGTCGCGTTCGGCCACCTGCGCCACTTCAGTGAGGATGGTGGACACGGCGGTGTCGAACTCGGCGGCGGTGGGATCCGTCCGGTTGCCCGCGCGGCAGAAGCGCAGCAGCGCCTCGACGAGCTCCGCCATGCGGGTGGCGGACTGCTCGGCCTGAGAGAGCATCTCCTTCACGCCCGCGTCGCTCACCGACATGCTCCGGCGGATGAGCGTGAGGTAGCCCTTCAGCGGCGCCAGCGGGGCGACGAGATCGTGCGCCACGCGGGAGGCGAACGCGTCCAGCTCCTGGTTTCTGCGGTCGAGCTCCTTGAGCTGCTCGGCGATGGTCTGGTCCTGACGGCCGAGCAGGGACGTCATCCGCAGCCCGATGATCAGCGATACGATGACCGCGCCCACCGCGACCAGCGCACCTGCCGCCGTGCTCCGGACGCGCAGCGCCTCGAGCTCTTTGAGGATGTCCTTGGTGTCGTCCGCGTTCTTCTGGCTGAGCTCTTCGGCGAGCAGGTCCAGCGCGGCGGTCACCGGGCGGATCTCTTCCACTAGGTGCTTGCGCGCGCGCTCCGCCTCTTTGCGATTCGAGTAGCGGACCGCCGTGCGCACCTGCGCCGCCAGCGCGTGCGAGGTGTCGTTGAACTGCTTCCAGATCTGCCCTTCGGAGGGTGGCAGCTCGCGCGTGTACTCGGAAGACGCGACGGTGATGTCCTCGAGGATGGAGGCCATCCGGGCATCCGCCGCGCTCCGCTCGTCGTCAGACCCGGCACGGATGTGCTCGTCCACCGCGTCTTCGAGCTGGAGGGCGTCCACGCGGATGCGCCCAATCAGCACGTCGCGCGCCAACGCTTGCGAGACGAACGTGTCCACCTGCTCGTTGGTGCGGATCTCGCTCCACAGCGTGAACGCCGCGGTGCCCGCGAGCAGCGCGATGACGAAGAAGAACGCGGCCCGGAAGCCGCTGATGGACATGCGTGAGGACAAAGGAAGATTCGGCGGCACTTATCTACCTGAAACCGGAGCCGGTCACTCGGACGGCTTCGCCTGGCGGAAGCTTCAGTTCCGGGGACCTGAATTGGGGAATTCGTCCACAGCCTGCCTGCTGAGCGGGGAGAAGTTCCGCACCCGTGCCCACCCCGTCAGCCCGCCGTCACTCGTCCCGCAGGGTGGCATAGGTGCTGCTACTGCACACTTCGCGCGGTCCCGGAGCCGGCTCCTGGGACTGGCATCAACCCGTTGTAACTCCTGGAGTTAGACCATGAAGAAGCTGCTCATTGCCGCCCTTGCGACCCTTTCCTTCGCCGCGTTCGCTGGCGAGGCTGCGAAGACCGACACCAAGGCGGAAGAGAAGACCGAGATGAAGGCGGACGGCGCGAAGGCGGACGCGAAGGACGCGGCTGCGAAGACCGACGAATCTGCCGACGCGACCGGCAAGGACGCGAAGAAAGCCACCAAGAAGAGCACCAAGAAGGCGACCAAGACCGAGACCAAGACCGAGACCAAGTAGTCCTCGGTAAGGCTTTTGAGTCTTCGAATCGGGCGTCCTGGGAGACCGGGGCGCCCGTTTCTTTTGGGCATCGCCGCGAGCACAGCCTAAAACGTGCGCCGTCAAAGGCATGGGCTCTCCGACGGATCCAGATGACGGGGCAACCGC
>JBJMQN010000716.1:0-5894 GCA_045802665.1 Myxococcaceae bacterium
GCGGTGTCGACGATGTAGAGGCCCTCGGCCTTCTGCTTCGGATCGACCGGGCTCGTGTCCTCCCCGCAGCAGCTGTAGCAGCCCTCAGCGGCCAGGAGCGCCAATACGCTGAGCACGACGAGCCGGTAGTTCATGGGCGGAAGGTGAAGCTCAAAGCGGGCTTTAAGTTGAAGCCGGTGCCGATGTTCGTGTTCCGGCCTGAGAGCCCGAGCACCGTCTGCGCGAGGTTCGTGCTGCCTTCGATTCCGATCGCGAACCCGGGCGTGATGAACCAGTGCACGCCCACGAGGCCAATCACCGACGGCAGCGTCCCACCCTCGTCCTTGAAGGGGCCGAACTGGCCAATCGCGAGCTGCACGCCGAGCCCCACTCCCCAATACGGCTGCACCGACTTGTCCGTCCGATACAGATGCCGCGCGCCGAGCACCGACGGCAGCACGCTCAGATTTCCCGTCTGCCCGTCCTTCGTCCCCGCGGCGATGTTGAAGCCGACCTGCAGGAACGCCACCCAGGCGGGATCGAACCGGTAGCCGAGCACGAGGTCGCCTGACGGCGACAGTGACGACAGCCCGCTGATGAAGTTGTTGCCGATGCGCAGGCCGATGTCGGGTCCGGTGTCGTTGGACTCCGCCGCGTGCGTCTGCTTCTGCCGTCCGAGCGCCTTGAGCAGCTCCTTCGCGAGGCTGTCCGCCGCCTCCGGGAGCGACGCCTCATCGTTCGCGTCCGCATGAGGCCGCGCGAGCGCCGTCGCCTTCTGCGCGTCGAACAGCGAGAGCGTGAGCGAATACTTCGTCCCGAACTTGTCGATCCGCCCGCTGACGATGTACCGCGCACCAAGCGCTCCCGAGAGCTCCGTCAGGCACGCGCTGTCCTCTGAGCAGTTGCCGAGCAGCTGCTTCTGCCGCTCCATGCTCACCATCGCCGCGACGTCCGCCTGCGTGATGACCTTGAGGTTCTCGCCCTCAGCGAGCTTCGACGCGATCAGCGCACCCACCGGCGCCGCTTCGTTCTTGCCGCCCTCGTTCGCCTCCAGCGAGAGCACCGCGACGGATTCCACCTGCGTTCCGCCGTCCGCTCGAGGTGCAGGCTGAACGAGCTTGTCCGGCGGCTCGGCGGCGCTCAGGGGCTCCGCCGTCCCGCCGTCCACCTGCGCCAGCGCTCCGGCTGAGAGGAGCAGGCAGAGCAGCGCGGGGCATCCGAATCGCGTCATCGCGGCGTAGGACTCTAGCCGCAGCGGCTCGGTCGTCCCGGTGAAATCTGTCACCCGCAAAAGCGAACGGGGCATCCGGAGTAGCTCCGAACGCCCCGCTCTGAAGACTTCGAGAACCGCTTAGCGCTTCTCAGCCGCCTGCTTCGCCTTGAACGCGGTGATCATCGCGTCCTGCTCGTTCTTCGGCACCGCCTGGTACTTGGCGAACTCCATCGTGAACTCGCCCTTGCCCTGCGTCGCAGAGCGGAGGTCGGTGGAGTAGCCGAACATTTCGTTCAGCGGAACCTCGGCGGTCGCGACGACGCGGCCTTCGCGGTTCTCCGTGCTCATGATGACGCCACGGCGCTGGTTGATCTGTCCCATCACCGAGCCCTGGAACTCTTCCGGCGCCTCGACCTCGACCTTCATGATCGGCTCGAGGATGACCGGCTTCGCCGCCGCGTAGCCTTCGCGGAAGCCCATCAGCGCGGCCGTCTTGAACGCCTGTTCGGACGAGTCCACCGCGTGGAACGCGCCGTCGTTGATGACGCAGCGCACGCCCACGACCGGGAAGCCGATCAGGCTGCCCTTCTGGATCGCTTCCTTGAAGCCCTTGTCGCAGGCCGGGATGAACTCGCGAGGAATCGAACCGCCCGCGATGTCGTCGACGAACTCGTACTGCTCGACGGCGTCGGAGGGCAGCGGCTCGAGGTAGCCGCACACGCGCGCGAACTGACCTGAACCACCGGTCTGCTTCTTGTGCGTGTACGCGAACTCGCCCTTCTGCGTGATCGTCTCGCGGTACGCGACCTGCGGCTTACCGGCGACGACTTCGCAGTCGTACTCGCGCTTCATGCGCTCGATGTAGATGTCCAGGTGAAGCTCGCCCATGCCCGAGATGATCGTCTGGGCGGATTCCTCGTCGCGGTGGACGCGGAACGTGGGGTCTTCCTTGGTGAACCGGTTCAGCGCCTTGGAGAAGTTCGCGGACGCGGCCTTGTCCTTCGGAGCCACGGCGAGCGAGATCACCGCGTCCGGCACGTGCATGGACGTCATCGTGTACGCCACGTCGCCCGAGGTGAACGTGTCACCGGACGCGCAGTCCACGCCGAAGAGCGCCACGATGTCGCCGGCCTCTGCGTCGTTGATGTCGTTCATCTCGTCCGAGTGCATGCGGACGATGCGCGGGATCTTCACCTTCTTCTGTCCCGACGACTGGTTCACGATGAAGTCGCCCTTGGCGATCTTGCCCTGGTACAGGCGCATGTACGTCAGCTGCCCGAACGGCGAGAGCTGAAGCTTGAACGCGAGCCCGACGAACGGCTTGTTCGGGTTGATGTCGAGGATGACCTTCGCTTCGTTGTTCTTCTGGTCGAGCGCCTCGTTCTTCACTTCCTTCGGATTCGGAAGGTAGTGGCCAACCGCGTCGAGCAGCACCTGCACGCCCTTGTTCTTGTAGGCGGAGCCGCAGAACGCAGGGGTCATCTTGAGCGCGATCGTCGCGCGGCGAACCGCGGCGCGCAGGTCCGCTTCCGAGATCTGCTCGTCCCCGAGGAACTTCTCGGCGAGCTTCTCGTCCACGTCCGCGACCTTCTCGATGATCTGCTGACGGCGCTCCTTCGCGGCCTCGAGCAGCTCGGCCGGGACCTCCTTCTCGATGACGTTTTCGCCGTCGTCACCTTCGAAGTAGTACGCCTTCATGTTGATGGGATCGATCACGCCCTGGAACCGGTCCTCGGCGCCGATGGGCAGCTGCATCATCACCATGTGGTGACCGAGCTTGTCCTTCAGCTGCTGCGCGACGCGCTCGTAGTTCGCACCGGCGCGGTCCATCTTGTTGACGAACGCGAGGCGCGGAACGTTGTAGCGCTTCATCTGCCGGTCCACCGTGATGGACTGGGACTGAACGCCGGAGACCGAGCAGAGCACGAGGATCGCGCCGTCCAGCACGCGCAGGGACCGCTCCACCTCGATGGTGAAGTCCACGTGTCCCGGGGTGTCGATCAGGTTGACCTGGAAGTCCTTCCACACGCAGAACGTCGCGGCGGACTGGATGGTGATGCCCTTCTCGCGCTCGAGATCCATCGAGTCCATCACCGCGCCGACGCCGTCCTTGCCCTTCACCTCGTGGATCGCGTGGATCTTGCCGGTGTAGAACAGGATGCGCTCAGAGAGCGTGGTCTTGCCCGAGTCGATGTGGGCGGAGATGCCGATGTTGCGGACCTTTTCGATGTTCAAGCTCGCCATTGCGTCTTCGTCTTCTCGTTAGTGGGGACCCTTTCGGGCCCCGATTGAACCTTCCGGACAGAGAGCAACACCCTGCTCCCCCCGAATTCTTCCGGTGGCAGCGGAGGGAAAGTGCTCGACTTTCCGGCAAGTTGAGCGGGCGCACCTACCAGAATGCGACCGGTGTATGCAAGTAACGGCAATGTCTCGCGTTTGCAGCGAGAGTGAGGGTCCATGGCTGTTTCCAAGTCCGGGCGTCCAGGCGAGCCGACGCCTGCCCCGGAGACACGGACGAGCGAGTCGAAGCCCGCCGCCCCCGAGGCGTTCGCGCCGACGCTGCGCCGCAAGGGCGACTCGCACGAAGAGCTGACCCAGCCGGGAGGCGCAGCGTTTCCGCCGGACGAGCTCGAGATCGTCGGTCAGAAGGTGGGCGACTTCGTCATCACGGAGCGCCTCGGCGTGGGCGGGATGGGCGTGGTCTACGCGGCGATCCAGCCGGAGATTGGCAAGGCGGTCGCGATCAAGGTGCTTCGCCAGGACGTCGCGCGGGACCCGGCGCAGGCGCAGCGGCTGGTTGCGGAGGCGAAGGCGCTCGCGCGGATCCAGCACAGGGGGATCATCGACATCTTCACCATCGGGCAGCTCCCGGATGGGCGGCACTACTTCGTGATGGAGCTGCTCACGGGCGAGTCGCTCCACGAGCTGATTCACCGCAGAGGCCGGCTGACCGTTCGCGAGGTGCTGTCGATTCTGGATGAGATGCTGCAGGCGCTCGCGGCCGCGCACGGCAAGGGGATCATTCACCGGGATCTGAAGCCCACGAACGTGTTCCTGGTGACGCAGTCGGATGGGTCGGCGTTCGTGAAGCTGCTGGATTTCGGGCTGGCGAAGCAGCTCGCGCCGCAGAGCCGGGAGACGCCGCAGACCCGGACGGACGTGTTCGTGGGGACGCCCGAGTATGTCGCGCCCGAACAGGCCCGGTCCGCGTCGGTCGGATCGTTCACGGACGTGTACTCGGCCGGCGTCGTCGCTTTTCAGATGCTGACCGGGCGGCTGCCGTTCATCGCGGAGTCTTCGATCGATCTCGTCTTGAAGCACCTCGAGGATCCGGCTCCCGCGCCGTCCGCGTACGCGGAGCGGATCCCGCCGGCGGTGGACGATCTGATCTTGAAAATGCTCGCGAAGGATCCCGCCTCACGCCCCACGATCGACTCACTGCGCGCGGCGATCGGCAGGCTCACGCGCACGAAGACTTCAGATGGTCAGCTGTCGATCGCGGACATCGAGAGCTTCGCTGCGACAGCCGCGAGCGGCGAGTACGTCCTCAAGCTCGGCACGCGGTTCGAGCTCGGGCTGTCGTGGATCACTCCCGCGCTGAAGGGGTTGAAGAGCTCGCACCCGGAGCGCACCATTCACCTCACGTTCGGTGATTCGCCGGAGCTCGTGCGCCAGCTGCGGAACGCCCAGCTGGATTGCGCCGTCACGTCCGCGAGATTGAAGGAGCCGTGGCTCCGGCGCATGGATCTGCATGACGAGAGCTACGCGTTCGTGGCCGCGCCCGGACTCCTGAACGAAGCGGCGATGGACGCGTCGAAGCTCACGCTGCTGGACGTGAACGAAGAGCTGCCCCTGTTCCGCTACTTCACCGACGCACATGCGCCCGCGAAGGAGTGGAGGTTCGAGCGGATGGAACTGCTCGGGACGATCGCCGCGATTCGCCACCGGCTGCTCGAGGGAGATGGCGTCGCTGTGATGCCCACGTACTTCATCCGGGCCGAGCTGGAGTCTGGAGCGCTGGTTCCGCTCTTCCGCGAGGTACCGCTGCACCGGG
This sequence comes from Myxococcaceae bacterium, assembly GCA_045802665.1. Taxonomy (GTDB): domain Bacteria; phylum Myxococcota; class Myxococcia; order Myxococcales; family Myxococcaceae; genus JBJMQN01. The sequence goes on from JBJMQN010000716.1 coordinate 5,247, forward strand.
ACTGCTTTCGGCTGGTGTGGAGAGATGGCCATCCGAGGGAGCCGGAGATTGTCGCGCTCGGGAAAGAGCTCGCGGCGGTTCCGCTGAAGTGAGTTGTTCGGTGCGCTAGCAGCCAGGCGCCTCGCCAGCCTCGACTGACGGCGCGTCCGTGGATGACGACCTGTCACGCAACGCGGAACGCGACCGGGCTGCTCACTGAGGCCGCGGTTGGACCCGGCACATGGGTGGCAGTGCGCTATGGGCGTCAGGAGCGTTGCGAACGGGCGGCCGCGTCGTGGCGACGTGCGGAGCCGGCCAGAGCTGCCGTGACCGCGTTCTGCTCCAACGGCGAGACGCTGATGGGCGGAGGCTGTGAAGGGCTTCAGGCAGATCTCGGGATGCCGAGAGCTTCAGCGGCACGCGCTCACCGACGCTGCCGTCGGTGATCTCAATCGTCATGCGATTGAACGTTATTGCTTCTTTTCAGAGCCATCTGAATGTCAGACCCACATGCTACTGAAGAGCATGCCAACGCTCTCCGCCTTCTCGAAGAAAGAGCTTCTCGCTCATGCCACGTCTCTGATCGCGCGCGATCGGACCACCACCGTCGACATTCTCCTCGCGCTCAACGCGATGGAGGATTGCGAGGCCCACAAGGAGCGCCACTAC
>JBJMQN010000717.1:0-4592 GCA_045802665.1 Myxococcaceae bacterium
AGCGCAGGTCGCATTCCACGGACACGCGCATCACGGGACGCTCGAAGGAAGAACCGACAAGGGCGTGCCGGTGTTCAACGTGGCGCAGCCACTGCTTCGGCGACACGATCCGGAGCAGAGGTTCCGCGTTTACGAGGTGTAGCGCGCCCGCCGGCGCCGAATCGCGAACGCCAGCAGCAGCGGCGCGACGATCATCGGAGCCATCGCGCCAGCGTTGCAGCCGCCTTCCGCCTCGGCAGTGCCAGTCGGCTTCGTCACGCCGCCCCCGCCACCACCTCCGCCGCCACCGGTCCCCGCATCCTCCACGCCCGCGTCCTCGGTCGCGCCGCCGCCGCCGCCACCACCACCGGATCCCGCATCCGACTCCACGCCGGCGTCACTCCCGTACAACCGGATGTCCGCGCACGAGTAGTAGTTCGTCGGCGGGTTCGTCTCCGTCATCACCATCACCAACTGCAACGTGCAGTTGTCGCAGTTGATGTTCGGCATCGTGACGTCCATCGAGTTCGTCGCCTGCAGCCCGGTGGGATTCGGAATGTTGTCGGCGAGGACGTGCTGGTTGAACTCCGCGTCCGTGTCGGCGCCGAGGCTGTACGCGAGCCTGTAGTGCCCGGGGTGCTGCACGGTCTCTTCCCAGGTCACCGTGAGCGGCGCGCCGGCGAGCACCGGCGTCGGGTTGTTGAGCTTCGCGTACTGACCGCACGGTCCGGTCTTGATCGCTGAATCGGAGGACCGCGGCGTCGGAGAGGTGAGCGCGGCGTGGGCGAACGCGACATCGGCGACGACCAGCGCGAGGAGCAGGGGGAGGCGCATACGCGACGGATGCTACCCATGCCCTGCCGCCGAATGAAAACTGGAGCATCTCTGCTCCTGAGAAAGGGAAAGATGCCGGGCGTTTAGGAACTGATGCGCCGCAAGCGGGCAGCAAGTAACGGCTAGAGTCCCCGGCCTGTGAGAGCTCTCCTTCAGGCCGCGCTCCTGCTCTGCGCGTTCGGCTGCGCTCACCCGCAGCCCCAAAAGCCGTTTCCTCCGCCCGCGAACGCGCTCCGGTATGGGCCTGCGTGTCTGAACGAGGTCACGCCGAACGTCTTCGTGGATCCGGCGGCGACGCTCTCGGAGCGCGCGTCACTCGCGACCGTGCCGGCCGAGGCGCGCACCGAGATCGTGAAGGCCTTCGGCGCGGCGAGGGCGAAGCCTCCGCGGATCATCTTCTGCAAATCGCCGGCATGCGCGGAGCACTTCGCCGGAACCAGCAAGCGCTCCAGCAGCCTCTACCGAGCAGGACTCCGCCTCCCTGGCGCGAGCTACGAGACGACCGAGCCCACGGTGGTGATTCTGCGCGTGGACGAGGGCGCGAAGGGCTTTCTGGTGCACGAGCTCGTCCACTTCGAGCTGCGGGAGCGGCTCGGCGGCAGGAGCGTCCCCGCATGGTTCGAAGACGGAGCGGCGTGCTTCATCTCCAATACGCCGGACTGCTCCAACCCCGCCGTCCGTGGGGTGGATGATCTCCATCGCCTCGACGATCCGCAGATCTGGGGCGCCTACACGGATTTCCGTACCTCCCAGCAGCCGACGTACTGCCAGGTGAAGGCGGAGGTCGCGGGCTGGGTTCGCTCGCGGGGCACCGGCGCGCTGCAGGAGCTCATCGAGAAGGTCGCCTCCGGAGTCCCGTTCTACGAAGCGTACGGCGCGCCGCCGTCCACGCTGGCAAACGCCCCCGTGGTGTCCGTCTCCACCGAGCTCGGCGATTCGCACAAGCCGTTCACGATCGCGATGTGGATCAAGCCCTCACAGGTCGGCGGAGTGCTCGCCCACGTGACAGAGACGCCCATTGGCAGCGGTTGGGCGATCCCGTTTCTCGGCTTCGACGACTCGCATGAGCTCGTCGCGCAGCTGCTCGCTGGAAGCGGTTCCGGGCTCTCGAACTTCACCGTGGTCCGTGCGCCGAAGGCGATCTTGCCGAACGCCTGGACGCACGTGGCGATGACGTGGGCGCCTTCCGGAAAGCAGCGGCTGTACGTGAACGGCGTGGAGGTCGCTTCGGTACCGGCGGGCGGTTACTACGCGATCGGGGCGCGCTCGTTCATGTACGTGAGCTGGGGCTCCTACAATCTGTCCGGGCCTGATCAGGCGTGGCGTGGAGCCATCTCTGCGCAGAGCTTCGACGGGCTCATCACGCAGCAGAAGCTGCTCCCCCGCGAGTGCACCGCGGAGGAGATCTCGAGCTGGGCGAAAGCGAGTCCCTGAGCTCACGCCGCGGAGCGGAGCCCGTCCCGGTTCGAGTGATACGAGAGCACCTCGCGCTCCACACCGCGCAGAAGCCCCGCGGATTTGGCCGCCGCTCCGATCGCGTCCATCCCGGAAGCCGCCACCGTCACCGCCGTCACTGCTGCTTGTTTCACGAACGGCTTCCGCTCGCGCGCGCCGGCGAGCACGCTGAACAGCAATCGTCCCGCGAGCACGGCAACAGGCATCAGCCCGGGCACCTTCGCGACAGGCTGCGCGGGCTTTGGCAGAGCCGTCCTGGCGATGAACGGTGAGAGCGTGACGAGATCTCCGCCGCGCAGCATCCGCAGCCGCGCGTACTCCGCGAACGTGTCCGGAAGCCGGTGCGTGGTCAGCGCTTCGTGGACATACTGAACCGCGATGCCCGCCTCGAGCAGCCTCGTCCCGAGCACCTGACAGGTTCCCCGGTAGAACCCGCGCTGTTCGCCGTAGCGGAACTTGCCGAACACCTCGCGCCGGAAGGCCACGTTGTTCGCGTAGAAGTTCCTCGTGCAGCCGTCGCCCAGCGGGCTGTCGAAGTAGAGGAAGTCGATCGTGGTGAGCGCTTCGCCGAGCACGCCCTCGCGATACGCCGTGCGGCCCGCGACGACCTGCACCGCCTCGCTCTCGAACGGCGCGGTGATCGCCGAGAGCCAGTTCGGTGCCGGCCAGCAGTCCGCGTCCCCGAAGACGACCACGTCCCCGGTCGTGCGGTCGAAGCCGAGATCTTTCCCTCCGTAGTAGCCCGCGTCCTTCGGGATTTCGACGAACAGGATGCGGCGGCCTGCCGCTTTCTCCAGCCGCATCACGCTCTGCTCGTTCATCCCTTCGTGCGTGACGACGAGCTCGCGCAGTCGCTCTAACCCGAAGCTCTGGCCGCGCAGGTGCGTGAGGAGCCGCTCGAGCGAGGCGACCTCGTCACCGTGCCCCGCTCCGCCTTTCAGATTCTCCGTTTCGATGACCAGCGAGACCGTGTCCATGTGTGCTCTCCGTGCGTGCTGCGTTGATGAGCGCGACGAATGCGCTCGTCCAGGCCGAGTGGATGGCCTGAATCTGAGAAGGGGATGACGCTCCGTGCGCGAGTCCGCCGAGCGCGAAGCCGAGCTCCTCGGCGAGCCGTGGCGATCGCGCGGAGACGGAAGCGCAGCCGCGCTGCTTCACGTTCTCCGTCTGCTCCGGCTGATCTCCGAGCAGCGCGATCAGCGGAACACCGAACACGCGCGACTGCTCCAGCGCGCCCATGCCCGCGCCGCTGATCAGCACCTCTGAAGCCGAGACCACGTCGACGAAGTGGGGATCCGCCGCGCGCCAGCCGGGCCGGTTTGCGAATGCCTCGCTCACGCCGTAGAGGCGAAGTCCGCGCTGCGCCACGGCGCGTTCGATCGCGTCGGCGATCGCGACGTTCGAGTAGTGCGGGTTCAGATAGACCGCCGCGATTCGGTCCCCGTGCTCGGTGCGAACCTGCTGGATGGTGCGCTCGGGACTGCGAATCACCGGCGGCAGGCGGAAGGTTCTGTCAGTGGACGGCCCGGGTTCCAGCGAATGGAAGATCCTCGCGAACGATCTCTTGAACGCGGAGGACACAAGGCCCGCGCCCATGTTTCTGAGCGCCGCCGATCCTTCCGCGTTCACCTTCTCCGTCGATGTGCGGAAGATGTTCTCGCCCACCACCTGGACGACGTGCATTCGAGGTCGCCACGCCGCCGCGAAGAGCAGGGCGAGGTGCATCGAATCGTTGACGACGAGGTCCGCGCCCTCGGCCATCTTCTCCAGCCGTCGGAGATCGCGCCCGAGCCGACTCGGGAGCAGGTAGCGGATCATCCGCGCTCGCGTTCGCCGCACGTCGAGGCAGTGGCGGTCGTCGAACTCCAGCTCCAGCGCAGTGGAGAGCAGCTCGCACGGATGGCCCATCTGCTCCACGAAGCGGACGCCCTCGCCGCTGGTGGTGACGATGTCGACCCGGATGCCGTGCTGGATGAGCAGCTTGCGCAGGATCGTCGCGCGCATCAGGTGCCCACGGCCGTCTGCGATCGCGAGGTAGAGGATCCGTCCGTTCATGCACGTAGAAGTACGCGCGCATCACGGACGCCGAATTGATCGGATGTGAAACGTCAGCTCGCGACGTGTGAAACGTTCGTGAACGGCAAGCTCACGATGAAGGTCGCGCCTGAGCCTTTGGGAGACTGCGCTGCCACGCTGCCGCCGTGCGCCTCCACCACTGCTCGGACCAACGCGAGGCCGAGTCCCGTGCCGTGCTTGTCGCCGCGCCGGCTGAAGAAGCGATCGAAGAGCTTCGGCAGGTTCTGCTCCGGGATGCCGGGGCCGCT